>JAOUEB010000020.1 GCA_029858925.1 Nitrospira sp. | reverse complement strand
TAATCGTCCTCGGTTAGGTGCGTGCTCCTCCCACCCAAACACACCCACATCGTTCACCATTGTCTGCATTGCTCTTGTCCGTTTTTGAAAGCTGAGGCCTGGTTGCTCAGTTTCTCTGGGGAACGGAGTTGCGAGTTTCTGGTTTCATATTTCGTGTTATATAGGAACGACGCCCCCAAAACTCGAAACCTGAAACTCCAAACCCGAAACATTCTCCCTGTTCGTTGGAACGTCATTTCGCCCTATATCCTGCTTGCTTTGAAGCCGGATGAAGCAGATCGCCTGCTATACTTTCGTCAGGATGAACGTCTACGCTCTACTCAGTCTATTGTTCTGTCTGGTGCTGTTCCCGACTACGGGAAGGGCTCAACTCTATCAATGGACTGACGATCGAGGGAATCTTCATATTACCGATAGCCCACCGCCGGCTCCTGAAAAGAAGCCGGCATCTAGAGCCGAGGCGGCCCCGCCGGTTTCTCAATCTGATCCTTCTGCGCCTCAGAGGAAGGCGCCGGCAAAGCGTTGGGCTTCGGTGGGGCAAGCCCAGATGGAGCCAAATTCAACGCCTGCCTCTCAGCCGACTCATGATGCGCGAAACCACTCACTGCTGGGTGGTCTGAATCCGAGCCAGGCAACGGCGACAAGTCCCTGGCAGATATTTGAAGGGAATCCGGCAAGTACCAAGGCTGCCGTCCAGCGCTGGAAAGACGAGAGAGGGATCGACCATTTCGTCGATGCCGTGCCGGACGCACGGCGGAGTCCCGGTTCCTCATAGCCCGGAGCGCGTATGAGAAACCCCAGGTTGTTCCTGCCCATCCTGCATATATTAGTTTTGATAGGAGTCGCCATCGGAGGGCTGATGCCGCGCGATGCGGCCGCTTCCCTCTCCCTCGTACCTGCCGAGTTTTCAGATGATGGACGGCTGGCCGTCGTGCAGACGGCCGGTGATCTCG
Source organism: Nitrospira sp. (assembly GCA_029858925.1). Lineage (GTDB taxonomy): Bacteria > Nitrospirota > Nitrospiria > Nitrospirales > Nitrospiraceae > Nitrospira_D. The sequence goes on along the minus strand of JAOUEB010000020.1, from coordinate 8,933 downwards.
CTATTTGGAACATCGAGACCAAAGCCCTTCTCGGGAAGGTCCCACAGATCCAGTGCGATCAGGTCAGACTATTGAAACAGGAGGGCTGGGTGCTGTGCGCGGGAAACGGCGTGACCATCTACGATTGGAAACGCCAGGCGGCCGTGTCTGCCATTCCACCGGAGGCGAAGCAGGAGATGCGTGTGTTGGCCTATTCGCGCGAGGCGGATCGCATTGTCGTCCGTCAGGGCAATGACGCAGTGTCCGTCTGGCATATAGGCGACAAACTGACGCCGCTCAAACATATTCCGCTCGATGCGGAGAAGTACGTGTTGTCGGTGGCCGCTTCGCCCGATACGAAGACGCTGGCGGTCACCCAGGGCCGGAAGATTCTCCTCTACGACCTGCAGGGCACTGCTGTCCGCGATATTGTGATGAAAGAAGGGCATCCGCAAGATCTGCTATTTGCTCCGAATAACTCGACGCTGGCGGCGAGTATCGGCAATACGATACTGCTGGTTGACACGGAGCAACGCGCTATCCACGCGCGCGCCATGTTGAAGAATGACGAAGGCGCGCGCGTCCGCCTGACGCCTCGTGGCTTTTCGCTCGACAGCAGCCGGCTGGTGGCAGGCAACGGGCGTTGGAGTTATCCGGTCTTCGAAGTTGAAACAGGCAAGCGACTTGCCTTGACCGAGTTTACCTATGCCGATCGGGAACGGGGAGTGCAAACCAACACGCAGCTCCACGCAGTCGATATCTCCGACGATGGCGACTATTTGGTCGGGCAGCCGGAACATTCCTATACGCTGCAAGTGTGGGATCTTCGGACCGGCTCGAGGTTGCCGGATCTCTGCGGAGAGGATTGCCGCAACATGGGTCCGAAAGTTTCGCTGCTCAAATGGTCGCCTGATGGGTCGAAAATTCTCGTGGAGATGAAAGGGGGGCGCAATGTCGAGGTGGCCGGGAAGATTTCTCTCTGGGACGTCAATGCGCGCGCACCCGAACTTGTTTTGGACCCCAGCCAACCGCAGGCGAAAGTACTCGCCAAGCGCGTAGCGCCGTCGTCTGCGCAAGCCGCCGCGTCTGTCGGATTGCCCGCCGGTTCGGCGTTCGTCCATGCGGCGGCGTTACGGGCAATGGCGGCCTCTCCCACGACGAATCTGCTGGTCACGACCGGTGACGACGGCCTGCTGAAGGTCTGGAATCCCGGAAAAGGAACACTCTTGCGCCGGCTTAAGCTGGCCGAGCCGGCCAGTGCGTTGGCGTTCAGCGCCGATGGGACCATTCTGGCGGCAGGCACTACTCAGGGGGAAGTACGCTTGTGGGAAACTCGAACCTGGCGGGAATTCCCATCCTATGCGAGCTATCAGGGCTACATCAATGCGCTGCAATTCTTCCCCGGCAATCGATTGCTGGCCATTGCGGGAGAGCAGCCGAAAGTTGTGGTTGTGGATTTCGTGACACGCGAGATTGTGAAGGAACTCGTGCATAAGAATTTCTCTGAGTCGTGCGATGCGAAGGGCTGTGTCAGCAAGCGAGGCACGCAAGGAGAGGTCGTGCTCACGCTGGCCCTGTTGGACGGCAGTCCGTTTCTATTGACGACCGCACGGGGCGGACAGGTAGCTTGGGATATCAAGACGTGGAGCGAGATCAACAAGCCCGCCGGATTTCCGGAGAACTGGTCGGCGCTCGGATGGAGACGCCCCTTTCTCGCCACGACAGCTCGTACCAGGAATCCCAACGCATTTGCCCTCACGGTCTGGGATGCGAGGCGCAACGGCCCTGTTGCCGGCTTGGATACATTCACGACTCGAGATACCGAAGTTGTCGAGAAAGGCACGACGATGGTGTTGGGCGTCTCCCTGGCCGTTGATCCGCTGAATCGATGGGCCGCCACGAGAGTCGGAGAGCAGGTTTCAGTGTGGGATTTGCAGCGGCAGGAACAAAAGACAACCTTTTCAATGAGGATGCCATACTATCTGCATTGGACAGGCGACGGGAAACATTTGATCGTCTCCACGCTCGACCGGAAAGTGCTGGTCTGGTCCGCAGAGACGATGGAGCCCGCGCACTTCCTCCTGGATCCTTCAGTCACGCAGTAGCTCGTGTTCGTCATAAACATGTCCGCCGCACTCGTTCTTCGTGACACGTATCTCGTGGAGCCCGCTTTGCCGACGGTGCGAGGCGAGCGCAGGATGGAAAGAGAGCGCGTCTGGTCTTCGTTCTCGAGATGCGAGATACGACTCACGAAGAACTGTCATGACTCATGCGGGTTCCGTGTCAACTCCAAGAGCAACACTGCCGTCCGGGTGGAATAAGAAAATTGGCTATGGGGTTTCCTCAGGCGGCTGTTCTGTGTACAATGCCGCGCGATCTCAGTTGCACCATTTTGTGAGGGTGAATGTCCAAGAAACACTCGATGTCTCCATCGACCGCCGCCACGACCGCCGCTACGACCGCCGCCAAGCCCGTTCCTGAATCGTCTGTGCCGAAGAAAGCCGCGAAGCCTGCACAGCAGGTGACTGCCGTCGAAATGGGCGCGCGCCAGCGGGAAATCTCCGTCTCGGAGTTTTTCACGAAGAATCGCCATCTGCTCGGCTTCGACAATCCGCGCAAGGCGCTGTTGACCTGCGTGAAGGAAGCCGTCGACAACGCGCTGGATGCCTGTGAGGAAGCTGGTATCCTGCCCGATGTCACGGTGCGGCTGGAGATCGTTTCGACCAACGGAACGCTGCCCCCGGCCAGCCAGGCTACGCGGTTCCGCATCACGGTGACGGACAATGGGCCCGGCATCGTGCGCCAGCAGATCCCCAGGATTTTCGCAAAGCTGCTGTATGGGTCGAAATTCCATCGTTTGCGGATGAGCCGAGGCCAGCAAGGGATCGGTATTTCCGCCGCCGGCATGTACGGTCAGCTGACGACCGGCAAGCCGGTGACGATCATTTCGCGAACCGGGCCTCGCGCCGCCGCGCATTTTTTTGAGGTGCAGATCGACACGAAGAAAAACGAACCGCTGGTGCATGAGAATAAACAGATCGAGTGGGAACAGCCGCAAGGCACGCAGGTGGCGATCGAAGTCGAAGGCAAATACCAAAAAGGCCGGGCGTCGGTGGACGAATGGCTGGAGCAAACGTCCATTGCCAACCCCCACGTCAAACTGACGTATTGCACGCCGGAAGGGGAGACGAAAGAATATCCCCGCACCTATCACGAACTGCCGCCGTCGCCGCGTGAGATCAAGCCGCATCCCTACGGCATTGAGTTCGGCATGTTTCTCAAGATGCTGCAAGATACGAAGAGCCACGCGGTGTCAGGCTTTTTGGCCAGTGATTTTTGCCGGGTCCCGCCGCAACTGGCCGATGAGATCTGCAAAGCGGCGAAGGTGCCGCCTCATGCGAAGCCGCGCGAACTGAAGGGACCTATTGCCGAAACATTGTACCGGAGGATCCAAGACACGAAGATTATGGCGCCGCCGACGAACTGTCTCTCGCCGATCGGCGAGAAAGCGATTCTGTCCGGCCTCTACAAGCAGATCAAAGGCGAGTTCTACACGGCGGTGAGCCGGCCGCCGGCGGTGTATCGCGGCAATCCCTTCGTCATCGAAGCGGGGCTGGCCTATGGGGCTGCGCCTCAGGATCAGAACAAGCCTCGGCAGCCGGCGATGCCGAAAGCGGAGGGCGAGCGGGACGAGGAAGATTCGGAACTCGCGCGCGTGATCCGCTACGCGAACCGCGTGCCGCTGCTCTATCAGCAATCAGCCTGCTCAACGTTTAAGGCTGTCCTGAGCACGACCTGGAAAAATTACGGCGTCACGCAATCGCGCGGCGCATTACCGGGCGGGCCGATGGTGATTTTCGTCCACATGGCGTCGGTCTGGGTACCCTTCACGAGCGAATCCAAAGAAGCGATCGCCGATTACGACGAAATCCAAAAGGAAATCACGCTGGCTTTGCGCGAGTGCGGCAGGCGGTTGGGACTATTCTTACGCCGTCGTGAACGGGCTGCGAGCGAATTTCGGCGGCGGAATATCTTCGAGCTGTACATCGAGGAAGTTGTCGAGGCCTGCAACCGTCTCAAGGGCGGAAAACTACCGAAAGAGAAACTCAAGGCGCAGCTCCAGAAAATCGCCACATCGCGCACCGGCGGGCTGAAGACCGATGAGGCGCTCGGCAAGACCAACGCGGGGCCGGAGGGCTTGCCCCATTCCATCATCGTGACGGAAGAAGGCATCGAAGGCGAAGTCGATCTTGCCGCTCGAGTGCAGGCCGATACTGCAGCAGCGCCGGTCGAAACGAATTTGCTCGGCGACGAACAACCGGTTGAGACGCAGACCAAGGCGCAGGAAAAGAAATCGGCTGGCGTGAAGGGGAGGGATGCCAAGCTTTTGAAGGGTGAGGCCGCGCAGCTGGCACCCTTCAAGGGACCCGATCGACCAGACAAACCAAAGAAACCAAGTCGACCAAACAAATCAGACAAACGGGTTTCCGGTTCTCGACCGCGAGGAAAGAAATAGGACACATGGCCGCCAAACAAAGAAAGACCACGACGGTTGAAAAGAAACTCATCGGCGTGGCCGACGTCGTCATCACGGCGGCGGAACGGTCGAAGGACCCGACGATTGAGATTCCGATTCGAGCCCTGTCGAATGTCTCGTTCAATGCGCGGAAGGGCTTGATCGAGATGGGAAGCAAGAAGCAGGCGCGTTCATTTTTCAACGTCGGCATGGCCAAGAAATTCATGCAGACCGTTCTGGTGGCGGATGCGCTGTCCGAGTTGCAGCGGGCGGAGCTGACGACCTCGCTTCGAGAAATTTACTATCGGACGAAACACACCATCCAGGACTCGCATGAGAACACGTTTGACACGCAGGACGAGTCCGATCCAGTGATCGAAGATCTCGAAGTCTCGCTCTCGGCGTTGCGCGAAGAGCTGCATGTCCGCGCGGAAAACAGCGGCAGCATCGTCGGACCGGTCGTGTTTGGAGACGACGGTGATCGCGTGGATTGCGCGAAACTGGGCAAGGGTGGCTATTCGGTGCCCTCGATCGTCGAGCCGGAATATCTGGAGATCCGGCGCTGCACGGCGGACTTCGTCCTGCTCGTGGAAAAGGGCACTCAGTGGAACCGGCTGTCGGAGGATAAGTTCTGGCGGCGCTACAACTGCGTGTTGCTGACGGGCAATGGCCAGCCTCCGCGCGGCGTCCGCCGATTAGCCAGGCGGCTTCATGAAGAATATCGGTTGCCGGTCTATGTGTTGGTTGATAACGATCCCTGGGGCTATTACATTTATTCCGTCATCAAGCAGGGTTCGATCAACCTGGCGTTTGAAAGTCAGCGCATGGCGATTCCCAAGGCCAAGTTCATCGGCTTGTCGAGCGCCGATCCGGAACGGTATGAGCTGCCGCGCAACGTCGGCATTAAGCTGAACGACAAAGACATCGCCCGCGCGAAGGAGCTGATGAATTACGAGTGGTTCAAAAAGCCGGCCTGGCAGGCGGAGATCAAACGGATGCTGACAAGCGGGCTCAAGTACGAGCTCGACGCGCTGGCGAACAAAGACTTCCAATATCTGACCAAGAAGTATCTGCCGAGGAAGCTCAAAGAAAAAGACTGGCTGGACTAGACAGCATTGCCAGCCGATCCGGTGTATGATTTGTCGTCGCTTGTGAAGCGTGTCTCGCATGCTTCAGCGTGTTGAGTTCTACGCTGTCAGATGCAACTCACCATTCTCAATTCAACATGCCCCGGTATGGAGCCGCCTGAGCGTTTTCGTTTCCACGAATCCACTATGAAGACATTATCAGCCTGGACTGCGCCTCTTCGGGACTGGCAGCGCCGCGCGCTATCGGCGGTGTGCGCCCATTCGACCATGGATTTTCTGGCGATGGCGACACCAGCAGCGGGAAAAACGCGCTTTGCCCTGGCTGTCGCGCACCATTACCTGGCGACAGGGGCCGCTGTTAGGGTGTTGGTGGTGTGCCCGACGAATCACTTGCGCGGGCAGTGGTCGGCCGCCGCCGGCAAGATCGGTCTGCACCTTGATCCGGCCTTGACGAATGAACAGGCTGTTGAAGCATCGGACTATCACGGCGCCGTGGTGACGTATCAACAAGTTTGCCTGGCTCCGACGATCTTTCAACGGGCCTGTAAGAGCAGGAAGACCTTGCTCATCCTCGACGAGCTGCACCATGCCGGTGACGGTAAGAACTGGGGAAAGGCGCTACGCGCGGCATTTGAGCCGGCCGTATTCCGGCTGATTTTGTCCGGTACGCCCTTCCGCTCGGACAACAATCCGATCCCGTTCATCCGGTATGAGTATGGAGAGAGTCGGGCTGATTTTGGCTACGGCTATACCGACGCGATCCTTGACGGAGTTTGCCGGCCCATTGTTTTTCCCAGTTACGAAGGCGAGCTGACCTGGTTTTCCGAAGGCCGCGAGCATACGGCCACGTTTGAAGACGGACTGACGTTCGACCGGCAGCGGGAACGGTTGAAGACGGCGCTGCTGCAAGAAACCTGGCTCGGCCCGGTGATCGCCGATGCCCATGCGCAACTTACCCGATTGCGCAAGGAAGAACAGCCGGATTCAGGAGGGCTGATCGTGAGCATGGATCAGGACCATGCCCGCTGGGTGGCGGAACTCGTCGGCCGCATTACCGGCAGCAAAGCGGCGGTCGCGGTGTCGGACGATCCCGCCGCGTCGCGTGTGATCGAGGAGTTTGCCGGCCACAAGAAGCAGCAGTGGCTGGTTGCGGTCAATATGGTGAGCGAAGGCGTAGATATCCCTCGTCTTCGTGTCGGCGTCTACGGCACGAACGTGTTGACGGAAATGTACTTCCGGCAGGTGGTCGGACGGTTCGTCCGCATGCAGGATGCGATGCCCAAGCCGCAACGGGCGTGGCTTTATCTGCCCAAAGATCCAATTCTGGCGCACTACGCCAGACAGATCAAGGCGGAGCGCGATCATGTGCTGGAAGACATCATGCCGGCCGGACAGCGTGACCTCTTTGGCCGTGTCACGGTCTCGACGAATGAGTATATGCCATTGATGGCTGTGGCCAGGGCGGACAGCGTGATCGGCGAAGAGGAGGCAAGAGAGGAAGGAGCGGCGGCTGCCTCAGCCGATCCGGTCGTGTCACTCCATGAGCAGAAGCAGGACTTGCGCGAGCTTCACCGATTGCTGGTCAGCGCCGTCGCGAGAGCCAGCGGCATCGATCATCGCCGGCTGAACGCGGAATTGATTGCGCGTACCGGGAGCCGTGTTGATCAAGCCACGACGGATCAGCTTCGGAAGCGCATTCAATTGCTGGAGCGGTGGAAGGATCAAGGTTACGACGGCAAACGCTGAGGCCTGTTCGTCAATCCACGGACCGCATCCGCTGGGCCCAGCCATACGTTGACCCTCTCCTATGACGATCCTATAGTAGGCACTGAGACAATGGGCGCACATGGCGGAGCCGGAGACTCACGGAGCTGTGAGCCAGCAAGGGGACGGCAATGGCGGGGATGTTCGGCAAAGATCCAACGATCATGTTAATCGCCATGGGGCTTGCTGTACTGGCCATTCTTGTTTTTGCGCTGATGACGGCTGGGTTTTAGCCCGCCTGCCTCCTTCTCTTGATGGCAGGAAAGCCCTCCTTTACAACGGCAGACTCAATAACAACTTCGCTCGGAACAGCCGAGGGAAAACCTATTTCATGGTCAGCACCACGCGAAAGCGCGCCTTGCCGCTCAACATGCGGTCATACGCTGCCGCAGCCTGTTCGAGGGGGAATGTTTCAACTATGGGGCGGATGCCAGTCAAGGCGCAAAAGTTGAGTGCGTCCTCCGAATCCTTTGCGCTTCCCGATGGCCATCCCTGAATGGTCCGGCGTGCGCCGATAAGTTGAATCGGTGTCACAGTAATAGGGTCGGCCGATGCCCCAAGGACAACGAGCTTGCCTCCCACGCCTAACCCGTCGATCAGATCCGACATTGCTTTGCTGTTGGGAGCCGTCGCCAAAATCACGGCTGCGCCGCCCAGACTCGTCAGCTCTTTCGCTGGATTGCCCGTTTCTGCATCGAGGTAGTGTGCGGCCCCTAGTTTGATCGCCAACGCGGCTTTGTCCTGGCCTCGTCCGATCGCCACCGTGTGAAAGCCCATTTTGTTAGCAAACTGCACACCGAGATGTCCGAGTCCGCCAAATCCCTGCACAGCCACAAGATCACCGGCTTTGGCCCCGCTGTGGCGCAAGCTATTGAACGTGGTAATCCCGGCACAGAGAATTGGCGCCGCTTCCACCAGCGTCAGGGCATCGGGAATCGTCGCAACGGCTTCGCTTCGGGCAATCATATACTCGGCATACCCGCCATCCTCATGAAAGCCGGTTACGATGAAATTCCGGCATCCGAGGTAATCGCCGCGACGGCAGGGGACACAATGGCCGCAATGTCCTCCGTGCCAGCCCACACCGACCCGCTGGCCTTTCTCCAAGGTGATCACCCCGGAACCTACCGCATCGATCACACCAGCCACCTCATGGCCTGTCACACGCGGATAGTGGAGTCCAGGCCAGTAGCCTTCTTTGACAAACGCGTCGCTATGGCAGACCCCGCATGCCTGTATTTTAATGCGAACGGTATTGGGCGTGGGTTCCGGCACCGCACCGCTGACGACTTTGAACGGCCCTCCCGGCCCCGTGATCTGTACCGACGTCATCTGTGTCATCAAATCCCTCCTTGCTGGCCCGTTCGGTCTTCAACCGTTCACCATCACCATGTCTAGGTTTGGAACAACAGTAATTGTTTTTGGAACAAACGGAAGGATACATCAAAGCCACAGGAAAAACGATGAGAGGATAGTGGGGATGGGCTGAGGTATAGGCGAGAGCCTGCGGATTGCATCTGTGGAGGTAGGGACAACGGAGAGAGAACAGCAGCACACGTGATCGGCAAGCCTGTGAAGGCGACGGC
>JAOUEB010000410.1 GCA_029858925.1 Nitrospira sp. | reverse complement strand
TTCCTCGAAGGAATCGACTTCCATCCAGCCCTTTCAAAGTTGTTCGCTAGAATCGATGAAGCCGGCGTCAGGGATGTATTTCATCGAGGAGGAAGTGGGGAAGCCGTCGCCCAGATGCCGTCGAACCCGGCGGGATCGATCAGGCGCGTGATCAGGGCGTCGTAGGCGCCGACGATTTTCATGGCGCCCGGTTTCTTCGATGTTGCGCGGAGCTTTGCGGCGTTGGTCATAGGCGTCCATCGTGTGAAGGGGAGGCGCGCTTGTGAATGGGATTGGGAAAAGTTTGTCCCAAGGCTGGGCTGTTCAAAATACAGTAGAGGGACTCTCTTCCGACCAGCGTTCGCGCAGTGTCCGGCTTTCGAAGAAAATGATGCCGCGATCGAGCGTTGATTCAAAGCGCAAGGTCACTTCCGTATGAACACCGTGCCAGGCGTAGACCTTGACCGGGCCGACGGCGATTTGTCCCGGCGTTCGGTCGAGCGGGCCGTATGTGGATTGCAGGTAGATCAGCAGCGCCTCGTGGGCGGCCGCCCCGCTGTAGCGCACGGTCACCCGTCCGAATCGGTTCTGAAAGGTTGTGAACCGCATGGAATCGACCGGCGTCGTTCCAAGTCTCGGCGGCTGTTCTTTGAGTTCATAGGTCTGCAAGCGGCCGGTGTCTTCGGTTTTGACGAAGCGGGCGTGGTCTGAAAACGTCGCGCCCCAGGGGATATCTTCGAATCCGTTGGGATCGTCGGCAATAGGAACCGCCGGCGCGCTTTCGGAAATCAGGCAGAGAACAAGACCTGCAAACAGCCCTGCCTGGTTGCGGAGCAAGGTGCGAGGGTGATCATTCCGCCGAATCGGTAATGTAATCATTGAAGCGTGGCGCGAGCGTTCGACTGTCGATGAAGATATAGCCCCGCTCCGTGCCTGATTGATAGGTGACATTGATTTCGGTGTCCGAGCCGCGCCAGGTATACTGCTGGTTGAGGCCCCGCGCCATCTGACCTGGCACGCGCTGCAGAGACCCGAACTGGGATTCTAGGAAACTCAGTACCTGTTTATGAATCTGCTCGCCGTGGTATCGAATCGTCACCCGGGCAAACTGGTCGTCGACCGACACATAGAGCATGCTCGTCACCTCGACGCCGGCAAACATCGACGGGTCGGTCTTTGGCCGATACTCCGTGACATGAGTTCCCGGCTGGACGGCTTCCAGATCATGGCGCGCCGTCAGAGACGTTCCCCAAGCGATATTCTGAAATCCTTTTGGATCGTTGATCATCGGAACGGCCCACAGAGGCTCTGCGGCAATCAGCGTTCCCATCATGAGCAAAGAGAGACCGATATAAGATGGCGGCGAGATGTTGTGTGTCATGGTATTGGCCGAGAGAAGAACGCACGATTCTACGCAAACGCTACCATGAGGGAAATATGAACGCAACCCTCGGAGTTTCCTTGAGAATCACAACCTCCTATCTTATAATGCGCCGGTTTTCCGTCGTGGCGCATGAGGAACATTCACAAGAAGGCGAGAGGGAACGTAGGGCATGATTGAAAGCGACGTCTTCGTACAATCCCTTCAAGATATTGGAGTGAATTTTTTCACCGGTGTCCCCGATTCGATCCTCGGTGGGATCATCGCCGAGTTAATGGAGCGCCGGGTGTATACGCCGGCGGTTCGTGAAGACGAAGCCGTGGGAATGGCGGCGGGGGCGTACATGGCGGGCAAGATGCCGGCAGTGGTGATGCAGAATTCAGGACTGGGGACTTCGCTCAACGCGCTGATCTCGCTGAACGTGATTTATCGGCAGCCCTGCATCCTCATCGTGTCATGGAGAGGGCAGGGGGGGAAGGACGCGCCGGAGCATCTTGTAATGGGCGAGGTCATGCCGCAGTTTCTTGATACGATGAAAATTCCGCATCGCACGCTAACCGAGAAAACAGCGGGCGACGATTTCAAATGGGTGGCGGAGACGTTCAAGAAACGGCAGATTCCGGTGGCGCTCTTCATCACGAAGGGCGTGGTGAAAGGGCTGCACCCGTGACGATGCGTGAAGTGTCGCGCCTGAAGCGTACCTTACTGAAGGAGAAGAGCGCCATGTCATGGATTGCGAACGACGAGATACGAACGACGAGATGCGAAGCATGAGGCCGGAAGAAGGAACGCTGATCAGCCGGGCGCAGGCCATGGCGGCGCTGCTCGAACTGTTGACTGATCAACCGGTGGTCGTCTGCAACGGATTTCCCTCGCGTGAGGCCCAGAAGATCGCCGACCGGCCGACGAATTTTTACATGATTGGCTCGATGGGCAACGCCTCGGCCATTGCGCTGGGCGTGGCGCTGGCAAAGCCGAACAAGCAGGTCATTACTTTCGATGGCGACGGCAATGTGCTGATGGGCATGGGAACTCTGGCGACAG
>JAOUEB010000411.1 GCA_029858925.1 Nitrospira sp. | reverse complement strand
CCTCCGGCTCCTCGATCGGTCCTGCCCACTCCCCTTTGGCCAACGATACCTCTTGATACCCGCCGTCCGGCCATTGGAACTCCCCAACGGCATCCACGAGAACGATGAACGGGTCCGCTTCATACGCCTGCCCGCGAAACCAATACCAACCTGGCTTCGTCGGTTTGACTTCCGTCCATCGATACATCGTCATGTCCGAGAAGCTCTCCTTTATCCTTGGAAGTCTGGTACAGTCTGCTTTCGCAAGGAGCGCTGAACCCTACCATGTCCAGCTTACCAATAGAAGCCGTGCTACCGGAAATCCTGCGAACCCTCAGGGATAGGCCTAATGCGGTCTTAACCGCGCCTCCTGGGGCCGGCAAAACCACTCGCATCCCACTGGCCCTCCTCGACGCCCCCTGGCTCCACGGCAAGAAACTCCTCATGCTGGAACCGCGGCGACTGGCCGCCCGCGCAGCAGCCCATCGGATGGCAGTCACACTCAATGAATCGATCGGCGAGACCGTTGGCTACCGAATGCGGCTGGACACGAAGGTCGGGCCGAACACGCGGATCGAGGTGGTCACAGAAGGCATTCTTACGCGCCTGCTCCAGCAAGATCCATCGCTTGAGGCCTACGCCATAGTCCTGTTCGATGAATTTCATGAACGGAGTATACAGGCCGATATCGGCTTGGCCCTCTGCCTCGAAACGCAACGGCTGTTTCGTCCGGATCTCCGCCTGCTTGTCATGTCGGCCACGCTGGATTGTGGACCGGTCGGAACATTGCTCGGCCAGGCGCCGGCCATCCGATGCGAGGGCCGGATGTTTCCGGTCGAGACCCGCTATCAGGACCAGCCGCTCTCCGGCCATCTTGATCTTGCCGTCACACAGGCTATCCGGCGGGCGCTCGCGCAGGATCAGGGGAGTCTCTTGGTCTTTCTGCCTGGCATGGCGGACATTCGGCGGGTCGAGCGCAATCTGCTCGATGCGGCACTCGGCCCGAACATCCTCATTGCCCCGCTGCACGGCGATCTGCCGCAAGCGTCGCAGGACGCCGCCATCGAACGAGCCGAACCTGGCACGAGAAAAATCGTGCTGGCGACGTCGATCGCTGAGACGAGTGTGACGATCGACGGTGTGCGGGTCGTGATTGATGCCGGGCAATTGCGCGTGCCGAAGTTCGATCCTCGCTCCGGCCTGACCAGATTGGAAACCATTTGTGTCACACAAGACTCCGCCGACCAGCGCCGCGGCCGCGCCGGCCGCTTGGAGCCAGGCATCTGCTACCGCCTCTGGACCGAACGGGACCAGGCATCCCTGACGTCCCGCCGGCCTCCGGAAATATTGGAAGCCGATCTCACGCCGCTCGTCTTGGAACTCGCGCTCTGGGGCGTCGGCGACCCGTCCGAACTGTCCTGGCTCACCCCTCCGCCCACGGGAGCGGTCACGCAGGCTAGAGACTTGTTGACCCGACTGGGCGGCCTCGATTCCACTGGCTGCATCACTCCTCATGGACGAGCCATGGCCGAACTACCGCTGCATCCGCGCCTCGCGCATATGCTCCTCATGGCCCAGGCGCTACGCATGACGACTCTGGCCTGCGACGTGGCGGCGCTCCTGAGCGAACGAGATATTTTCCGAGGTCATCCAGGTCGTCGGAATGCCGATCTCCGGATCAGACTCGATGCCCTCTATGGGCAACAGGAATGTGCCGGTGGCGCGACGATCGATCGAGGCGCGTTCCAGCGCGTACAACGGACAGCGGACCTCTGGCGCAGGCAACTCGCCCGAGCGACAGCGGCAGAACGATCGAACCGGAAGGATCAGCTCGATCAGGTGGGACTCTTGCTGGCGCTCGCCTATCCTGATCGTATCGCCAGGCGACAAGAAGGCGGCGAGGCGCGATATCTGATGGCCAATGGCCGAGGCGCTTCCTTTGCCGGTCCAGACCCGCTCGGCGCGGAAGACTACCTCGTCATTGCTGAGTTGGACGGCGGCCAACAATGGGCCCGTATCGACTTGGCCGCGCCGGTATCGGGAACGGAGTTGGCGAACCTGTACAAAGAAGACATCGTCGAAACCGAATCAGTAGCATGGGATGAGAAGACACAGAGCGCGCGTGCGACAAGACAACGGCGGCTGGGATCGCTTGTACTCTCGCAACAGACCATCTCCAAGCCCGATCCTTCGTTGATCGCCACTGCGTTGGTGCGGGGAGTTCGGCAAGCAGGGCTGGCGGTGCTGAACTGGACGCCGGAGTTGCAACAGTGGCGAGCGCGGGTCCGGCTGCTTCGCCGGGCAGATGGGGGCGAGTCACGCTGGCCCGATCTGTCGGATGAGGCCTTGTTGCAGACCATCGATCAGTGGCTCGGTCCCTACCTGGACGGCCTCACCACGCTGGATCGCGTTACGCGAATGGATC
>JAOUEB010000409.1 GCA_029858925.1 Nitrospira sp. | reverse complement strand
AAGACGACGGGGACCCCGATTGCTCTTCTGATCCGTAACGAAGACCAGCGCAGCCGTGATTATGGCAACCTCATCGATACCTTCCGCCCAGGCCACGCGGATTACACCTATTGGCAGAAGTACGGGATTCGCGATCACCGTGGCGGAGGGCGATCCTCTGCCCGTGAAACAGCGGTGCGAGTGGCTGCAGCCGCGATTGCCAGAAAATGGCTCAACGAAAAGTATGGCGTCGTCATTCGCGGCTATTTGAGTCAACTTGGTCCCCACGAAGTCCCGTTTAAGACCTGGGACGCGGTTGCGGGCAATCCGTTCTTTGCCGCCAATGAGGATGCCGTTGCGCAGCTCGAATCCTTCATGGACGAGTTGCGGAAGGCCGGCGATTCCGTCGGCGCGAGAATTACCACGGTTGCGGAACATGTGCCGGTCGGCTGGGGCGCGCCGGTCTATGCCAAGCTGGATTCGGATCTGGCGGCGACCATGATGAGCATCAATGCCGTGAAGGCCGTTGAGATCGGTGCAGGATTTGCGTCTGTGACTCAGCGTGGGTCGGAGCATGGAGACGAACTGACGCCGGAAGGATTTCTTTCCAACAACGCGGGCGGTATTCTTGGCGGTATTTCGACCGGGCAGGATATCGTCGTCTCGATTGGGATCAAGCCGACCTCCAGCATTCGTATCCCCCGCAAGTCGATCGACAAGCAGGGTAAGCCTGTCATGGTCGAGACACAGGGCCGCCACGATCCCTGCGTCGGCATCCGCGCTACGCCGATCGCCGAAGCGATGATGGCGCTGGTGTTGATGGACCATGCGCTGCTCCACCGCGCGCAGAATGCCGATGTGACGACTGCAACACCCAGGATTCCCGGTTCGTCAAAGAAGACTCCCTCCTCTGCGGGCAAGAAATCGACCGCGAAGATCAATCCAGGTCCTGCAGAAGCGTAAGTTCGTTGCGAAACAGCAACCCTTCTCCCCTGTGGCTGGGCTCCTCATTGCCGATGTAGAATCGCATCTGCAATCAAAGGGCTAAAGCATTTCAAGCTATCGTGCTATCTCACGAGGAGAGCGAGCGCATGATCGAAATCTATACGGATGGCGCTTGCAGCGGAAACCCAGGGCCTGGCGGCTGGGGGGTCTTGCTGCGGGTCGGTGATGCTGAAACAGAACTCAGCGGCGGGGAGCCGGCCACGACGAACAACCGGATGGAGCTGCTGGCGGTCATTGAGGCGTTGCAGTCGTTCACGCAGCCGGTTGCGGCGCGCGTCTATACCGATTCGCAGTATGTGCAAAAGGGCATTAGCCAATGGATTCATGACTGGAAGCGACGCGGTTGGAAGACGGCGGCCAAAGAGCCGGTCAAGAATGAGGACTTGTGGCGGCGGCTCGACGCGCTGGCTGCCGGTCATACGCTCGAATGGCATTGGGTAAGGGGGCATAACGGACATCCGGAGAACGAGCGCGTAGATGCTTTGGCACGCACAGGGCTTGAACGGTCACGCAGTGCCGGCAAGAAAGTCGGCGGTCCAGTTACCGCGGTCTCGCCGGTCGCCGCTCTCGCCAAAGAGGTGGTCCCTCAAGTGCAAGCTTGTCCCATCCTCGACATCCAACATGCGACGGTCTACCGAGGCGACATCTGCGTCTTTTCAGATTTCTCCTTCATGCTGAGAGAGGGGGAGCATGCGGCAATTGTCGGCCCTAACGGGGCGGGCAAATCGACGTTGCTCAAGCTCTTAGCGGGGGGCGTCCATCCGCTGCCATTGGATGAAACCAGGATCAGCTTTTTTGGCGAGGAAGATGGGAATGTCTGGGAAGCGCGGAAACGAATCGGGATTGTGTCGCACGATCTTCAACGGGACTATCTGATCTGTGCCGAGGGATTGAACGTGATTCTCTCCGGGTACTATGCGAGCAACGACACGTATGCCTATCAGGAGTTCAGTGAGGCACAGGTTGCTCGGGCGCATCAGGTGATGCGGGAATTGGGGATTGAGCCGCTGGCAGGGCGGCGGTTCGGCCATCTTTCAACCGGAGAACAGCGGCGGTTTCTATTGGGCCGAGCCTTGGTGCATGACCCGCCTGTCTTGGTGTTAGATGAGCCGACGAGCGGTCTCGATCTGAAGGCCTGCTTTCAATATCTCGATCTGTTGCGCGGGCAGATTCGCACAGGGAAGACGGTGTTGCTGGTGACTCATCATCTGCATGAAATCCCGCCGGAGATTGAGCGGCTGGTGTTGCTCAAGGAAGGGAAAATCGTCGCCGACGGTCCCAAAACTGTTCTTCTGAACCATGACAGGATCAGTGAGCTCTTTGATCAGCGCATCGTTCTCGCCAAAGCCAATGGCTGGTATCAAGCACTGCCTGGATAACGGTTTGCCGTGTGAACGTTTCCAGTTTCTTACTTCTTCCGAAATCCAAAA
>JAOUEB010000408.1 GCA_029858925.1 Nitrospira sp. | reverse complement strand
CGCATGCTCGGTCATGAACCAGCCGGCGATCGATAATCGCCGATGCTCACCGGCCGCTGGATCCACGCGACATACTCGATGGAAGCGAGGCACGGTAAACATCACGAGTGACCCTGGCCGCGGTTCAATACAGTGCGTCGGCACCAGATCGGAAGGCCCCGATCCTCGGCTCGACCGTTGCGCGTACACAATCAGTTCGCCCCCCCAATCAGGCTGCCATTCTTCATGGAAATAGGACACAACGGCAATCCGACGAGATGGCGCCGGGCGGCCTCCTACAGGGTGTCCCTGATCCGTATCGTCATGCGTCGGCAAACAATCACCCGCCGCATAGGAGTAGTAGCTGAACCCCAAGTGGCGTCCGATAATCCCGGGAAACGATTCGATATGTTCTTGGATGCATGGCAGTTGCAGTCTGGAAAGAAACCGCTGGCCCTGGGGATGAGCGATATCCGCCTTGGCCCAGTTGCCGGAATAGGGAAAGTCCTCGCGCACATTCGGCAGGTCGTGCAGACTCTTCCAGGAGGCTCTCGCCATCGCGTCCCTGAAATACTCCCGTTCTTCGACCGACCAGAAATCCTCGATCACCAGCACCGGATTCGTATGAAAGGACGATGTGGTTAGATCTCCAGGCATCACGGTCGATTGGAGTAGACCCGCTTGGCTCTTCACAGACTCCTCCTGGCGGCAGGACAATCGACCGCCCAGGCACACGTCTTACCACTCCGCTCACGCGATTGACAAGGAGGCAGGCGGCCAGCCTAAATCGGCCTAGGAGTCAGCGGGTCGTCCACTGATCCCCTGCCACACCACCGGACATGAGGACTTGCACCTCCTACCCATTGCCCATGCTGGGCGCACAAACGAGGAGGGGCTGCCATTGTACAATGGCAGCCCCTCCTTCACTTCCATCGAAACAATCAACTACCAGCGATCGCGCTTTCCACCCGCGCCGCTTCTGGCGCCGCCGCCACCACCACCGAATCCACCGCGGCCGCCGCCACCACCACCACCTGCGCGAGGCTCTTGAGGACGCGCTTCATTGACTGTCAAAGTTCGGCCACCCATTTCAGACCCATTGAGCGCTGTGATCGCAGCTTGGGCTTCCGAATCCGAGGACATTTCCACAAAACCAAATCCACGGGATTGGCCGGTGAATTTATCTGTGATGATCCGCGCCGACGCCACGGCGCCGTGGGCTGCAAACAAATCACTCAATTGCTGCTCGGTCGCCGAATAGGGCAACCCACCGACATAGATCTTTGAACCCATCGGGGTTCCTCCTTATGAATGATGATATTGTCTTGAACGCGAGGAACGGGGGAAGGAGGGGCCGAAGACGCGATCCGTGCAGCGACTTAGGTCTGACTTCCGACAAGATTCCCGGACAAGGCAACATCGACGTTGTGGGCCTACACTATTAAATCGCGCTATCGCGAGGCCCGTACGATAGACTTGCTACACGCTAACACAGGAGTCCGGTCAATTACAACATTACTCGCCAATCCGAACAAGCAACCCTTGGTCCTTGCAATAAGCAAACGTTCGATAAAACCAACCCACGGCTGCAACCAACAACAGCCCGTTGAGGCCTACGGCCCAGGCCAGGCTCATACTTGGACTGCCCCCTCCTCCCAGTACGGCCCGCATCCCCTCGAAGATATGAGATGCCGGATTCGCCCAAGCCACTGGCTTCAGCCAGCCCGGTAAAACCTCCATTGGGTAGAACACACAGGAAATCGGCTGAAAAAGAAACACCATGCTCCAGGCCAATACCTCCGCTTCCTGCCCAAACCGCATGATGAGCGACGTCGTAAAGACGCCGATTACCCAGCCAGTCAGGACCAGATTCAACACAAAGGGAATCAGCCAGAGTCCGATCATAAACACGTTATACGAGTAAAACAGCAGTGCGCACAGGGACATGATGATCGACACACAGGTCACCTTGAATATACTCATCGCCATGGTCGCCACTAGAAATTCACTGGGCTTCAACGGACTGGCAAAGAGGTTCATCAAATTTCTCGCCCAGAGCTCTTCCAGGAATGAGATCGTGATGCCTTGCTGAGCCCGAAACAGCATGTCCCACAAAATGAGCGCCCCCAAGAAAAATGCAACGAAACCAGGGATCTGAGTCTGATACCGGGCGAGATAGATGGTGATGAACCCCCAGATGACGAGATCCAAAAACGGCCAATAGAAAATCTCCATGATACGGGGCAAACTGCGCCGATACAAATACAGATGTCTGGCAAGCAGAGCGAGGATACGATGCAGTTTCATTGCTTACGAACCTAGCACAGCAAAATCGCGGAGCGCAAAACTAATCCGCCGACGACAAGAAGGGTCTACTTGCTCCGTATCGCGCCGGCCTCGCAGATGTGGCTGCTCGAATAACAACGTATGCGTGAGGCG
>JAOUEB010000407.1 GCA_029858925.1 Nitrospira sp. | reverse complement strand
ATGCCCCTCTCCCTTCGCTCCGTTGATCCAGCCTCGTTTCCATGGAACCTGCCGGCACAACCTGCCTAGCCCGCATTATTCAGGAGCCCTTCTGCTGCAATCGCGGATTCGCCGCTCTGGAGAACGGAGTGGTGAGTTTCGGGGTTCGTGTTTCGTGTGATCAGAAAAGATGCTCCGAAAACTCGAAACCTGCTACCCGAAACCAGAAACCTCCCCCATTCCCATGGAACTCGATTTCGCGACGAACCGTCATGAAGAATGCGGGCTAGAACGCCATGAGATATTTCATGCGCACACCTGGATGAAACTCCAGCTTGGGAAACAGCCCTGTGAACTGCGACTCCAGGAACTCGCGAACAGAAAATCGCCGACGCGGCTCGACCACTTTCGGTTCTCCTTCGATACCGGCGGCGTCCGCGGCCAATTGAATGGCATCGTCCAAGTTGCCAAGCTCATCGACGAGCTTCGCGTCCTTCGCCTGACGTCCCGTGAAGATGCGCCCATCCGCCAGCCCCTGGGCCTCGGTCAACTCCATCGCACGTCCCTCTGCCACCGCCTCAATGAACTGCTTGTGCACATCGTCCATGACCGCTTGCATCAAGCCCCGTTCCTCTTCGCTCATCTTGCGAAGCGGGGAGCCGACATCCTTGAATTTCCCGCTCTTGATGACCACACCCTCGACGCCGATCTTTTGAAGCAACCCTTCGACATTGGCCGTCTCCATGATGACGCCGATACTGCCGGTCAGTGTCCCGGGATTCGCCACAATCCGATCCGTCGCCGCGGCAATATAATAGCCTCCTGAGGCCGCCACGTTGCCCATTGAGGCAATCACTGCTTTGCTGGTTTTATTTCGGACTTGCCTGACCGCATCGTAGATTTCTTGCGACGGCACCACCCCGCCACCGGGGCTGTCGATGCGCAAGACGATCGCTTTGACGGAAGGGTTCTCGCTGAACCGCTTCAGCTCACTAATCGTCGCCTGTGAATCCAGGATCACCCCTTCGACGCGGATGACGGCGATCCTGTCCTCAGGCGACAGCTCGAAATCAGGGAAAAACACGTTTAGAAAAACCATCACCCCGAAGCCGGCCGCCACCGCCCAGAAAATGGTGCGAAACGGCCGGCGCCTTGGAGAGCGTTCCTCCCCTATTGATTCATCCGCCATGATACGCAACCTGCTTCGTGATCAGCATCACCCGGTTCCCGCTTAATCGTCCGATTGCGACCGCTTCCGGCTTTGCTTGGCCGCGCGGCCGAAGCTCTGGTCCGGAACGCCCTGCGACGAGTGATACTCGTCGGCCTGTTTGCGGTCAGAGTCGGTCTGTTGGTCGCGAACACTGAGCGCGATCTTGCGCTCCTCCCGATCGACCTTGATGATCTTGGCCGTCACGCTGTCTTGAAGTTTGAACTTCTCTTCAAGTTTGGCTTGCGGCTCGACTCCAGTTTCACTGATATGAATCAACCCTTCGACCCCGCCGTCTAGTTCGATGAAAATCCCGAAATCGGCAACCTTGCTGACTTTGCCGGTTACCGAGTCACCGACATGGTACTGCGCGGGGATGGCATCCTCCCAGGGATCCCGTGTGAGCTGCTTGTACCCCAGCGAGAGCCGCTCTTTCTCCTTGTCGATGCGCAACACGATGGCTTCGACCTTCTGCGCTTTCTTGAAGAGCTCCGAAGGATGCTTGATATGTTTCGTCCAGGACATGTCGGAGATATGGATGAGCCCGTCGATGCCCTCTTCGAGTCCGATGAAGGCGCCGAAATCGGTAAGACTCTTCACCTTCCCTTCGATGCGTGTCCCGAGAGGATACTTGCCTTCGATCATGTCCCAAGGATTGGGGGCCGTCTGCTTCATCCCCAGCGAAATTTTCCGGCTCGCCGGATCGACATTCAACACCGCCGCTTCCACCTGATCGCCCACCGCCACGACCCTCGACGGATGCCGCACTTCATGGGTCCAGGACATTTCCGAGACGTGGACCAAGCCTTCGACACCCGGCTCAAGCTCCACAAACGCTCCGTAATCCGTGAGGCTGACGACGCGTCCGCGCACCCTCGTGCCGATCGAGTACTTGGCCGCGACGTTGGTCCAAGGGTCCGAGCCCTTTTGCTTAAGACCCAAGGAGATGCGGCCCGTTTCCCGATCGTACTTCAGCACCATCACTTCGACCTTGTCGCCGACGGTGAATAATTCCGAAGGATGTCCCACGCGGCCCCAGGACATATCGGTGATATGCAGCAACCCGTCGATGCCGCCAAGATCGATGAAGGACCCATAGTCGGTGATGTTCTTGACCACGCCCTGAATGAGCTGTCCTTCCTTGAGGCTGGCCAGCGTGGTCTGCCGCTTCTTGTCTCTCGTTTCCTCAAGCAGCACGCGGCGGGACACCACGACATTGCCGCGGCGGTGATTGATCTTGA
>JAOUEB010000406.1 GCA_029858925.1 Nitrospira sp. | reverse complement strand
CCCAGAGCGTCAGTCAGGCGCCCCGGGATACGGCCCGCAGAACATCACAATAAGACCGGCCTGGAATGGTCCCTCAGCAGAGTCTTTCGTCTCGTCAATTAGACATCGTAATACAGAAAAAATTCATAGGGATGCGGGCGAAGCCGCATCGGATCGATTTCTTTATTCCGCTTGTAGCCGATCCAGGCTTCGATCAAGTCCTCTGTAAAGACCTCGCCCTTGAGGAGGAATTGATGGTCCTTTTCCAAGCTATCGATGGCTTCATTGAGACTCCCAGGCATCGTTCTGATGTTGGCGGCCTCTTTGGGATCGAGATCATACAAGTCCTTTTCAGCAGGTTCGCCTGGATCGATCTTATTGTGGATTCCGTCGAGGCCCGCCATGAGCATCGCGGCGAATGCCAGATAGGGATTGCAGGCAGGATCGGGAAATCGCACTTCAATCCGTTTAGCCTTCGGACTTGGTGAATACATCGGAATGCGGATTCCTGCGGACCGATTCCGGCTTGAATAAGCGAGCAACACCGGCGCTTCAAATCCCGGCGTGATCCGCTTGTATGAATTCGTCGTCGGATTCGTAAACGCCGCCAACGCCGGCGCATGCTTAAGGATGCCACCGATGTAATACAGGCAGAGCTGCGATACCCCCGCGTAGTCCTTGCCGGCGAACAGAGGCTTCCCCTCCTTCCAGATGCTCTGATGCGTATGCATGCCGGAGCCGGCATCGCCGAAGAGCGGCTTCGGCATAAAGGTCGCAGTCTTGCCATGACGGCGGGCCACATTCTTGACGATGTACTTGTACATCATCATCTTGTCTGCCGTCTTCACGAGCGAATCGAACCGAATATCGATCTCCGCCTGCCCGGCCGACGCCGTCTCGTGATGATGCTTCTCGACGGCAATCCCGACCTTTTCCATCTCCAGGACCATTTCGGTGCGGATGTCCTGCTGCGTGTCCGCGGGGGCCACGGGGAAATAGCCTTGCTTGTGGCGGATCTTGCCGCCCAAATTGAATCCCTCCTGCCCCATGTTCCAGGCGCCTTCCTCGGAATCGAGAAAGTAGTACCCACTCTGGTTGGTTTGATCGTAGCGGGCATGGTCAAAGATAAAGAATTCGGCTTCCGGCCCCCAGAAGGATACGTCTCCGATCTTGGTACTCTGAAGATACTTTTCAGCTTTCTGCGCAATAAACCTGGGGTCGCGCTCATAATTCTCGCGGGAGATGGGGTCCACCACGTTGCCGGTCAGGCTGAGCGTCGGCACTGCGGTGAAGGGATCCAAGCATGCGGTTGCGGGATCGGGCACTACCAACAGATCGCTGTTATTGATGGCCTTCCAGCCGCGAATGGATGACCCGTCGAGGCCGGAACCGTCCTTGAATAAGCCCTCCGTCAACTCGCTCACAGGGATACTCATGTGTTGCCACACGCCCGGCAGATCGACGAACTTCAAGTCCACCATCTGAACTCTGTGTTTCTTGGCAAACTCCAACACTTCACGCACGTTCATCCCCTCCTCCTTTCAAAGCCCTTTCCCCGTGACCTGCCGGCCTCGTGGATCATTCCGTCTTTGCCAAAAAACGCTTCGATCGTCTGCCGATCCCGATGCTCATCCGCACGGTTTCCCATGATGTGTGTTTCGTTCTCGATTCCGGAAAGGCGAGAGTCCGTTGGATTCACGGTCACCGTCATAAAGCCGTTTCTCCGGTTTCTCCCGTTCGGATTCGCACCACAGCACTCAGGTCTCGCACAAAAATCTTCCCGTCGCCAATGCTGCCCGTTTTGGCCGCGCGGCTGATCGCCTCGATCACCTGCTGCACCTGTGAATCCGAAACAGCCACCTCGATTTTGATCTTCGGCACAAACTCGATCGTGTACTCCTGCCCGCGATACGTTTCCTTGTGGCCCTTCTGGCGGCCGAAGCCTTTGACTTCCGACACGGTCATGCCATGCACACCGATTTCCAGCAAGGCATCTTTCACTTCATCCAGCTTGAAGGGCTTGATGACGGCTTCCACCAGTTTCATTCCGCTGCCTCCTCGCCTAGGAGCCTGCACGCTGCTTCACGCTGCGCCATAGGTCTGCGTGATAACACGGACCATGCCGCCGCTCTCCTGGCCTCCATTTCAAACAGACCGCATGTACGAAGAACGGACTCTGTCGCAAAGATACCGACACCGAAGGGAGCATCATAGCCCAATCCTCCTATTCGGCACAACGCTGAAAAGTGCAAACCTCCTGTAATTTCGCCAAGAACGATTGCGAGGAATGATCTGGGGCGGGAGCACTGGAAGCGAGATCCCGTGGGCGATTGTCTCAGGCGGCTACGAATTACGATAGCCGTTGGTGATCGGCATCCGGCGATCCTTGCCGAATGCCCGATGAGTAACTTTGATACCGATGGGCGCTTGGCGGCGCTTGAACTCACTGCCAT
>JAOUEB010000019.1 GCA_029858925.1 Nitrospira sp. | reverse complement strand
TTCGTGCTTGACGCGGTCAGCGCCCTAGCGGGTGAAACGATCGATATTGCGCGGTCGCACATTTATATGGTGGCGGGTACTGCGGGAAAGTGCATCCAGGGATTTCCCGGCGTCTCGTTCGTGCTCGTGCGGAAGGGTTTCGTCGAAAAGATGCGGGCCTACCCCAAGCGGTCCTGGTATCTCCATCTTATGCATTACATTGATAACGAAGGCCGGGGCACGATTCCCTTCACTCCCGCCGTCCAGGTCTACTATGCATTCGACGAGGCGTTGAGCGAGTTGCTGGAAGAAGGCGTGGCCAATCGAGTTCAGCGGTACAAACGGATGGCGACGGTCATCCGTGACCGCATGGCCAAGCTGGGGGTGAAGGCGCTTTTGCCGCCGGATCGCCAGTCGAATACCATCACGGCCTACTACTTGCCAGAGGATGTCTCCTACCAGTCGCTGCACGACCGGCTGAAAGCGCAGGGCTACGTCATCTATGCAGGCCAAGGCAATCTGGAAAATAGGATTTTCCGGGTCGCCAACATGGGCGCGTTGACTGAAGCGCAGTTTGCCGGATTTCTCGACGCCTTCGAACAGGCCTGTCAGCCCGCATGAAAGCGATCATCCT
Source organism: Nitrospira sp. (assembly GCA_029858925.1). GTDB lineage: Bacteria > Nitrospirota > Nitrospiria > Nitrospirales > Nitrospiraceae > Nitrospira_D. The sequence continues at coordinate 9,371 of JAOUEB010000019.1, read as the reverse complement.
CGCAGCCGGCGTCGGCAAACGGCTTTGGGAAGTCACCCAACATCGGCCCAAGTGTCTGATCGAGATCGGCGGCCGGTCGCTGTTGCACCGGTATTTGGAGACCTTGGCCGGTCAGGGGATCAGGCGGGCCACGATTGTCGTCGGCTATCGGCAGGAGATGATTCGCGAGGCGGTCGAGCACGATGCTTGTGGCGTGGCGGTCGATTTTCTGGTCAACGATCAATTCCATCGCGGCAGTATCTCCTCGCTCTGGATCGCCCGCACGGCGCTCGACGACGACGTGATCGTGATGGATGCCGACGTGCTCTTTCACCGCGACATCTTACGGCGGCTTGTCCAGTCATCTCATGAGAACGCGCTGCTGATGGACGAGACCGTCAAACAGACCGGCGAGGAATGCATGGTGGTCGTGGCGGGCGGCCGTGTTATCGCGCTGACGAAGAAGATGCCGGACCAGTACGATTATGCCGGCGAGGGCGTGGGATTTCTGCGGGTGCGGCATGCCGACACCCAGCACATGGTGGCCTCGCTCCGGACCTACATCGACAACGGGTTATGGAATATGGAGTACGAGGATGCGTTGCTGCAGTTCTTTCAGACCGTCAATGTCGGCCACGAGAAAATCGGTGGGTTGCCTTGGACGGAGATCGACTTTGTCGAAGACGTGAAGAAGGCGGAGTTAGGCGTGTTGCCAAGATTGTGAGAGAGTCTTTTCGAGAGACGAGACGGACAACCAGTTCCTAGGTTGCAGCGATGAGCGAAGGTGTTCTTCAGCGGCGAGTGGAAATCCAGGGGGTGGCGACGGCCATCCTGCTGCCCTCGGTCGGTGTGTTCGAGGCCTCGGTCGGGCATCGACCGGACTCAGTAGGGCCGCTCACAAGCGTCGTGGGGATCGGGTTGTTTGCGCGTGCGGTGCTCACCTTGCAACGGGCCGGCATTCGGCAATTGATCGTGCTGGCCGGTGCCGAAGAAGATCAACTCAAGCAGGCATTGGGGAGCGGGCCGCGCGTGACCATCCCCGTTCGCTGGATGCCCATTCGTGAGTTTCCGCTCGACGATCCGAGAACATGGGAGTTTCTGGCGGCTGAGGTGCGCGGTTTTGCGCTGGTCGCGAGCGCCAATGCGGTGTTTTCACGGGGTTTGGTCGAACAGCTGCGTCGTGATTTACGGGAGGGCGAGGCGGTTGTCGTGGCGCAGGCCGCGTCGAGACGATCAGAGCCGCCGACGGCGGGAGGACTCCGGTTGAAGGTTCAAACCGATCGATTGACGTCGTTTGCGCCGGCGCACTTCGATGATTCCGCTCCCTGTGCCGCAGAACTGGTCGTCTTGCCAGCTGGCTTCATGAGCGCCGCCGGTCCTACGCAGAGCGACAACAGCCGGCTTCCGATCCGCAGGTGGCTCGAACGGGCGGCGGTCGACGGCCGTGTGCGTGTCGTGGCGGCGGAGGACAAGCGTGGCACGTGGTATCAGGATGTGAAGACGTTATCCGATGTGCCGTTGGCTGAAAAGAAGCTCTTCAACTCATTGAAGGGTGAAACGGAAAGTTTCGTCGATCGGCACTTCAATCGCAAGCTCTCGCGCTGGTGTACGCGCCTGTTTCTCGCCGCAGGATTCTCGCCCAATGCGATTACCACCGTGGCGGCGTCCATCGGGTTTGTGTCGGCTGCGGGGTTTGGAATGGGGACCTATGCGGCAGGGGTTGTCGCGGCGCTGCTGTTCCAGTTGGCGGCGGTGATCGACTGCTGTGACGGCGAAGTGGCGCGCCTGACCTTCACGGAGTCACCGTTCGGCGCCTGGCTCGACCTCGCCATGGATAATGTCGTGCATATGGCGATCTTCGCAGGCATTGCCGTCGGACTCTACTCGACACAGGTGGGGCAGCCTGCGGCCTGGATAACACTGGCTTGCGGGGCGGTCGCTGTGCTGGGGAACGGTTTGTCGTTTCTACTGGTGGAGCGGGCGCAGAAAATCAAGTCGGCGGGCGGGTGGAGAACGACGGCGCATGCGGCGTGGTCTGACTTCATGATGAAAAATGTGGCCAGCCGGGATTTTTCGGTGTCGCTGTTGTTGTTCGCGCTGTTTGCCAAACTGGAGTGGTTTCTGTGGTTTTCAGCAGCCGGTTCCATTATTTTTGCCGGTATCATGCTGTGGGTTATTCGTCCATCCGCCGTCATCGCCACGAAGTCATGAGTGCCTGACCACGCGTGCTTAGATATCTCCTACTGACCATCGGTCTCGCCGTTCTGGGTCTTCTCGTCTGGCACATCGGGCCCGGTAATATCTACGATGCCGCCGCGCGCCTTGGCCCCGGAGCCTTGGTGGTCATTCTGCTCCCGTCCCTCATCATGTATGTCGTCGAAGCCTATGGGTGGAGAATCGTGCTGGGACGTTCCGGGAAGACGGTGCCGTTTTGGCGGCTGCTCGCCATCCGCACAGCCGGTGAAGTCGTGAATATGACGACTCCCACGGCCTATCTGGGCGGCGAGCCGCTGAAGGCCTACATGCTCAAGACCTACAACGTTCCGATGGCGGAGGGCGCGGCTTCCGTCGTGATTGCGAAGACCACGATGACTATTGCCGAGGTGCTCTATATTTTGGCAGGGATCGGGCTGGGGTTCTGGATTCTGGGCGCCGGAAGTTCGGCGGGACAGTCGATTGCGGCGGCACTGGTTAGCGTGGGGGTACTGGTATGTTCGATCGCCGGGTTTGTGCTTATCCAGCGGCGTGGGCTCTTCGCGTCGATTCTAGGCATGGCCAGGAAGCTAGGGCTGCGGATTGGATTCCTGGAGTCCCAGGAAGAGCACCTGCGTTCGATCGACCAGACGATTCTGAATTTCTATAGCCACCATCAACCGGCCTTCTATGCCTCCACTGGGGTGTACTTTTTCGGCTGGCTGGCCGAATCGCTGGAAGTGTTCGTGATCATCTACTATCTGGGCGGTCCCACAGATGTGCTATCGGCCATCTCCATCGGTGCGCTCGCGGTCTTCATCAAAGGTGGAACCTTCTTCATTCCAGGCAGCCTGGGCGCGCAAGACGGAGGGAATCTCTTGCTGTTGAAGGCGTTCGGCTACACAGATGTCACCGGCCTTACCTTCGCCCTGCTGCGGCGATTTCGTGAATTAGTCTGGATCGGTATCGGCCTGCTGTGCTTGGCGTTGGTGGGGAAAGGTGCGGTGCGTCAGGCGGCTGAACGTCAAGAGTAGGAGCGCGGAGAGTTTTCTTGTTTGAGGGATTGCAGCCGTTCGATCATACGATCCCACACGAAGAGGTGCAGCCGGAGATTGGCCGCCCGCTCCAGTTGGCCGAACCGAAGCCCCACCTGCTTGCCCTTCACCCACCGGACCTCTGCCTGTTCGATCGGGAGCGATTCCTTCTGGTCGGGCAGGATTAGGCGAAGCAAGAGCGTTGTCTTCTCCGGCACAGTGTCGGCACATTCAATTGTGCAGCCGAACACCGAGAGGTTCGTCACAAGGCCTTCACCGATCGTCGCGTCGCCGGAAAACATGACCGGATAGGATATGGGGAGAGGAAGTCGATAGTGCTCGCGCTGATAGGGTTTTGACTGTTCCATGACGGGGGCCAGTGTAGCGAGGTTGCCTGCTTGGACTGAATACCTCGTTAGGGGGGCGTGCTGAGTCGCTTGTAAGATGAAGGCGAGATGTCTGGTCAGGTGCCGCCACGTCGATGAGAGGGGGTACGCCCAGCCATCCGCGCTACATTCGCTGTGCCCTCCGTCATGACGAATAGTGTTTGTTGAGGCGGTCTCCCTGAATTATCAGGATGTGTCTGATCAACACCTCCCGGTTCTGTGAGGTCATTCTGATGAAGCGGGCACGGAGGCGGTAGGTATCGGACGGATACAGAATGGGATCAAGTCGTAACGCCTCGATGAAGGCTTTGAAGATAACGTGGTTGGGAAGACGCAGGGTCAGCGAGAGGGTCTGGTCGGGCTGGTAGTGCCTGTTGACTGTCAACCCGATCCTCCACCACTGATATTCACGGGCTTCTCTTATGAGTGTGTTTTTCGTGGTGTCCGTCTCGGGCTGAATGCTGAGGGGGCAGGGTAACGGTGAGGCGATAATATTCTCGGCGCTCTTTCGGGAGAAGGTGGCGGAGCCGGCATATTCGGTACGTTAGGTGGCATGGCGTGTGGGAGTATTGCAAAAGTACCGCTTTCGGTTCCCTCGGGTTGATCGCCCGATCCGAACAACTCACCGTGAACCATTGTCAGGCGCTCCTGGCGCCTCACGGTTCGACAGGTTCACCGTCCCGATTCTTAGCCGGGAGGCCACGTACCACTCACACTGTATGAGTGGTCTTCCGCAGGCCAATTGTGTTGACTGGACCGGTTGGTCTGACGTAAGGTGAGCACGCTACACTCGCGCAAGACCTTGCCGAAGGCACGCCACTCAGTCCGAAGGAGTCGCTCTGATGATGAAAATATATCTTGCCAATCCTCGTGGATTCTGCGCCGGGGTTGATCGGGCGATTGATATCGTGGATCTCTCTCTTAAAAAGTACGGCGCTCCCATCTATGTCCGCCACGAAATCGTCCATAGCCGCCATGTGGTGAATTCGCTTCGGCAAAAGGGCGCGGTATTCGTGGAGGAATTGAACGAAGTGCCGGAAGGATCGGTCGTCATTTTCAGCGCGCACGGCGTTGCTAAGTCCGTCTGGGAAGAGGCGAATCGCCGCCGCCTGCACGTGATCGATGCGACCTGTCCGCTGGTGATCAAGGTCCACAACGAAGTCAACCGTGACTATACCCAGGGATACGATCTGATCCTCATTGGTCACGCTGGCCATCCGGAAGTGATCGGGACCCTCGGGCAGATCCCAGACAAATTCCACCTGGTATCCTCGGTCGAGGATGTCGAAAAGCTGCATGTGGAAAACACCATCAACCTGTCGTATGTCACGCAGACGACATTGAGCGTGGATGAATGCCGGGACATTGTCGGCGCGCTGCACCAGCGGTTTCCGAACATCAAGGGCCCGCATCAGGAAGACATCTGTTACGCGACGCAGAATCGGCAAAATGCCGTGAAAGAATTGTCTCGCTTGGTAGACGTCATCCTCGTCATCGGATCGCCAAACAGTTCGAATTCCAACCGTCTGCGCGAGTTGGGGGAACAGTGCGGCATTCCGTCCTATCTCATCGACTCGGCCAACGACATCGACCCAGCCTGGATGCAGGGAGCCAAGGCGGTCGGGATCGCTGCCGGCGCCTCAGCGCCGGAGGTGCTGGTCACAGAAGTGGTGGCGTTCCTGCGCGCATCAGGACCTTCGGAGGTTGAGGAACTTACGGTGATCGAAGAAGATGTCGAGTTTCTCTTGCCCAAGGAACTGGTACAGATCGAATCGGCAGGTAAGTCGACAGCTGGCATCGTCGGATAGACTTCTAACTAATCTCTTCGACTAAATCTCCTGCGATCCCCACATCTTGTGGGGATCGCTCGTCTATTCCACTACCTGCTGTATTTTATTTTGATTTATCCGGACCTGTATGTTACAAGGTCAGATCTTTTTCCCCTCATTAACCACCGGCGTACCCTTATACAAAATGGTGAATCGATGCATTTGAAATCATTGGATATGTTGGGGTTCAAGTCCTTTGCTGACGGGAAGATCCAATTCCCGGAAGGGGTGACCGCGATCGTGGGACCCAATGGAAGCGGGAAGAGCAATGTGGTCGATGCCATTCTCTGGGTGCTTGGCGAGCAGAGCACCAAGACCCTCAGAAGCGAAAAGATGGAGGATGTCATTTTCAATGGGACGGAACTCCGAAAACCATTGGGGATGGCAGAGGTTTCGCTGACCATCGGTGGATTGGATCAGGCGACCATGAGGCTTGAAGGCGGCTCAGGCCTGCCTACTCAGCTGACGGAATTTCAGGAATTGATGATCACGCGGCGGCTCTATCGGAATGGAGAGAGCGAGTACCTCGTCAATAAAGCCGTGTGCAGACTTAAGGACATTCGCAGCTTGCTGCTCGACACCCGCGCCGGCAGTAAGGGGCATACGGTTATCGCGCAGGGCCAGATCGATCAGATCTTGAATGCGTCGCCGCAAGATCGGCGCGAGCTTATCGAAGAAACCGCCGGCATCATCCGCTACAAGAAGCAAAAAGCAGAAGCGTTGCGAAAGCTCGAAGCCACCCAGCAAAACCTTCTCCGTGTCCGCGACATCATTGCAGAAGTAAAAAAGCAGCTCAATTCCCTTGAGCGGCAAGCGCGGCAGGCGCGGACGTACCAGACGTTGCAGCAGGAAGCGCGCGGAATCGAGATCGAGTTGCTGACCAGAGAATTCAGGGCGCTCCGAAACGGATTGCAGGAAATCGAGGCCGAAGTGGCCAGCTTGGATCAGCGAGAGGCCGGCACAGTGGCTGAACAGGCTCGGCTGACGGCCGACCTGGAACAGGCGCGGCTCAATGCGATCGCCATGGGTGACTCAATCGGCAAGATTCGGGAAGAACAGGCGCTGATCGAGCAGCAGCAGGCGCAGGCGCTCACGGCGGCGGAGGTCGAGCGGAATCGGAGCCAACTGTTCGAAGAGCAACAGACGCAAGAGTCGGCTGAGCTGGAGGAGTTGGTGCGCTCGCATGACGAGTTGGCCATGGCGCTTCGGTCCATTGAGTTCTCGTTGAGCTCGGTTCAAGAAGAGATGGAGGCGAAAGAGCGCGCGCTTGGCGAACTCGATCGCGACATGGAAGGGCAGCTGCTTCAACGGGCGGCGGCTGTGGAGGAAGAAGAGCGCGGGCGCAGTGATGTGTTGCAGCTGGCCGTGCTCGTGGCGAATACGGAGCAAGGCGTCGCGCAGTTGGCGGCGCGCATGCAGGACCTGGCCGGGCGTGAAAGCGGCATGACATCCGAGCGAGAAGGGCTGCAGGCCCAGCGCGCGGATGCCCTCGCTCGCCATGATCTGTTGCGGCATGAGTATGGGGAGGCCGACCGGTTGATCACGAGCCTTCGAGCCCAACAACGCACGGCCCAGGAAGACAGTGCGAGGGTGGTGAGTGAAGCTCAAGAACTGGACCCCCAGATTCTGCGCCGGTCGGAAGAGTTGGCCGGAGTGGATTCTCGGCTGGAGGCTCTTCAGGGCGTGGTTCGTGAGGAAATGGGTTATGGCCGGCAGGGTACCGACGAAAGTACGGCCCTTAAGTCTTGTGCGGGTGTGCGCGATGCCGTCGCCGAATGGTTGGTGGTTCCCCCTGGAATGGACCGTGCGGTTGAGGCAGTATTAGGAGAGCGTGTCCATGGGTGGTTCGTCGATGAGCCGTCGGTGGCGCGCCGCGCGATCGGCTTTCTCGAGGAGAAGGCCCTGGGCCGCGGAAGCTTTATCCCTCAGCAGCCGCGATGGGGAAGCGCGGGAGTCGGCGCCTGGTGGCCGACCATCGCCGGTCAGGCGGGTGTGCTGGGCCGTGCTGTGGACTTGATTCAAACCGATGCCGCTCGAGTGGAAGCGCGAGACTGCCTGTTCGATCGCGTGGTCATCGTCGAGTCGCTCGACTGGGCCATTCAGTTATGGGAACAACGGTTGTGGAATGCTCCAGACGGTCCGACTCTCGTGACTTTGGCCGGAGAGGTATTGGATGCGTCGGGGGTGGTGACGGGCGGCCAGGTGCAGGGCAGACAAGGTCTGCTTGAGCGCCGTCGGGAGGTGGTTGACCTCGAACGTAGACGGCATGCCCTTGTCGCGGCGCTTGAGCAGGATAAGGAGCGTCGCGCGGTTCTGCATGAGCAGGCGCAGTCATTGGCGCAGGAAGAACGGCGGCTTACGGATTCGCTTCGCATTGCCGAGATGCAGGACCTCTCGTTGCGCAAGGATGAGGAGAATCTCCAGCAAGTGCTTGCCGATCTCGATCTTCGGTTGACGGGGGTGGCAGCGGAAATTCAGACTTGTATCGGCGAACGGCAGAGGCTAGAGCAGGAATCCCAGTCGATTCAGGCGCAGTTGGCCCAATGGATCGCTGAAAAGACCAGGCAGGAAGCGGCGTTGGGCACGGTCCGGGGTCGGCTTGGGCAAATCGATCGCGATGTGCGGGTTGTTCAAGAACGCGTGACTGATGCGAGGCTGGCGGCCGAAGCGCTTCGTGCGAAACGGGAACATGAGCAAGCGAACCGGGGGCGGGTTGCGCAGCAGATTCAGGAGTCGGAGCACCGCCGCCATGCGCTGGGAGAGCATCTGGAAAACCTGCGTTGTTCGATCGAGCAAAGCCGGGCCGAACAGGCCCGTCAGGAAGCGCTGTGCCGAGAGAGCGGCGCAGTCGTCGATCGTGTCAAAGGAGAGCTGGTTGCGGCTCAAGAACGCCAGGCGCAGCAGGTTGCGGCCAGTCAATCAGTGGAACGCAGCCTCGACGGCGTGCGGCGGGAGGTGTCGGTCATCAGAGATGCGCGGATGGGGGCGGAAGTCCGCCGCGCGGAACTTCGGACGCAACTGGGGACCGTCGAAGGGACCTTGTCGGGCACGTATCAGTTGGACCCGCTGACAACGCTTGGCGAGGCTGTGGAGCCGTTGGATGCTGAGGCGCCCGCTCCGCGCCCCGATGCCGAGTTGAAGGAGCAGCTGCAGCAGCTGCGCGGCCGATTGGATCGGATGGGCCCGATCAACCTGGCGGCGATCAGCGAGCATCAAGAGCTCGATGAGCGCCATACGTTCCTCTCCGCGCAGGAGCAGGATTTGTCGAACTCCATCGGCGCATTGAAAGAGATTATTCAACGGATTCATCGGACGACAAAGGACATGTTCGTGTCCACGTTCAATGAATTGCAGCAGAAGTTCAGTGAGGTCTTTGGCAAGTTCTTCCCAGGAGGGCGGGCCGAGCTTCAGTTGGTCGATGATCAGCCCTCGGAAAACGGCGACGGATCGGGGAATCAAGAGCCTGGTATCGACATCGTGGCACAGCCGCCGGGGAAGCGTCTGAAAAGCATCACCATGCTGTCTGGGGGGGAGAAGACCCTCACGGCGATGGCCTTGCTGTTTGCGAGTTTCCTCATCAGGCCGACGCCGTTTTGTCTCTTGGATGAAATCGACGCGCCGCTGGACGAGGAAAATATCGGCCGGTTTACCGGAGTCCTGCGGGAGTTGGCGCAGAACGCCCAGTTTCTGGTCATTACCCACAACAAGCGGACCATGGGAATCGCCGATTCCCTCTTCGGGGTGACTATGGAAGAACCGGGGGTATCCAAGCTCGTCTCGGTGAGGTTGGGCGACCTTCAACCGGCCTAGTTCGGCTAAAAAGTCGAATAGTTCAGAGGACTTCACAACGCAATCGCTTGACTCCATTTAGAAGCTCTGTTATAAGCCCACGGATAGGATGGGCACAGGTGTGTGCCCGCCATGGGGCGCGGTGTAGTCAGATTTCTTGT
>JAOUEB010000405.1 GCA_029858925.1 Nitrospira sp. | reverse complement strand
CGGCCATTTGCTGCACCGATTCACTACGCCGGTGCGCATGCAGGATGACGGCATGTCCATCGGCCACCAGCCGTTCGGCAATGGCCGAGCCTATGACCCCGCTCCCTCCTGTGACCAGCGCGCGTTTCTTCGTCATATTGACGCCTGTTTTAAAAAGATCGATGCCCGTCCGCTCATCACCTGCCGGCCCTCGGATGAAATGGCGAATCGGTATAAAAAGCTTTGGTCTCCCGCAAACAGGCGCGTCGCCTCGATCGTAAGTTCTGCCGGACAGTCGTCGAGCCGGTCGATACCGAATACCACGTCGCGCAGCCCTCCGACATAGCCGATCGACCCGCTCATTAACGGCTTTCCATCGAGCAACCCCACATGGACTCCCATCGCTTGGGCGGCATATTCGAGCCCCGCGATAGCATCCAGGCACGCGTCACGGCGAAGTGGATTCGCCGGATCGTGATGTGTCGCTGTGTGGCAGCGAATCGACGACTCATCCCACGATGCCACCCGGTCAAGCAGTCGCATGGACCCCGCATGGGGGAGAAATGCAGCCAGTTCATCTTTGGTCAGATGCGGCATGGCTCAAGATCCACAACAAGCTGCCGGCTGTCCGACATGTCGAACCTGACGGTTCGCCCGCCGCCTGCGGCGGCAGCGCTCAGCAGAAGCAGCGAGCGGGCGGCGGGATTGCCTTGCCGAACCAGATCCAATGCAGAATCTTCAAGAACAGCGGACTCGTCTGCGCGCGCTTCGTCGAAACTCACCCGCATGACAGCAGGCGATCCGTCCGATGGAGGAGCCAGAACGAGCGCCACGGCAAACCCCTCGGTAATGGGACGAGCTTGGCTGAGCGGCGCCGGCACAACCAGATCATAGGCTACCAGCAAGACCGGCCGTTGTTCCACGCACACGACCGTCGCCGCTTCCAGCAAGCCTGCGGCGAATGAATCGTCATAGCAGGACAGCGCCGTCGAGGACTGTTGCCCGGCCGTGGCAATCCCCCAATAGCCGGCGGCCGTGTTATGCACCGATTGATGAAACAGCGTCGGGGAAATCATGCGGTCGGGCTCGCACAGCGCGCGACAGAGTTTGTCGAACACACCCATTTCACCACCCGACGACGCAAACACCGTCGGCGTCTCGCGAGGGTCCAGGCCAGATCGGCCGATGGCTTCTTGCGCGACCTGCATGGCCCACCGGACGCAGTCACTGCTGCGCCGCCGTTCATTCGGAGGCAGGAGCTCCGCCTCCGGATCAGGCACTGCTCCAGGCCGGTAGGGGCGAATCCCGGCGAGCACCTCTCGACCGGCATCCCAACCGACCAGGCCCGACGCGAGGAGACCGATGCCGACAATCGACACCTTCATGGCAATGTATCCAAGATCACGCGCCAGTTATTTCCAGCCGGACCAGATGAACAGTGCGCGCCACACACTTCAATTCTCATGAAGTTCATCACAATTTACCGAAAACCAGGCTACAGTTGTTTCCGCCGAAACCGAAGATGTTGCTCACTACGCACGAGATCGAGCCGATCTGATTTTCGCGAAGAATCCGGCTTTTCAACGAGGGGTCCACGCGCCGGCAATTGAGCGTCCCGGGCATCAGCCCCTGGGCAAGACAGAGGGCGGAAATGACCGCCTCCGTGATGCCGGCAGCGCCTAACGTATGTCCGGTCCAGCCTTTGGTTGAGCTGCATGCCGGGCGCGCGCCGAAAATACTATAGACGGCCTTGTCCTCGACCGAATCGTTCGCCCTCGTGGCCGTGCCGTGCAGATTGATATATTCAATGTCTTCAGCGCGAAGCGCGGCCCTGGCCAAGGAATCTCGAATCGCGCGAATCGCCCCGGCCCCTTCAGGGTGCGGATGCGACATATGATAGCCGTCCGTGCTCTCGCCGTAGCCGAGGAGGGCGACGGTTCCTCGCCCGCCCACTCGTTCGCCGGACTCCAGCAATGCGTAGCCGGCCGATTCCCCCAGCGACAGTCCGTCACGGTCTTCGTCGCAGGGTCTGCATGGGTCCGCCGAGAGCAATTGCAGCGCGGAGAATCCGTACAACGTCGTGAGACAGAGGCTATCCACCCCGCCAACGATGGCGGCATCGCACAGGCCGGTTTGCATCAACCGGGCGGCGGTCGCAAAGACTTTTGCGCTCGACGAACAGGCCGTCGAAATCACCATGGCCGGCCCCTGCAATCCGAGACAAGTCCTTACGAAATGCCCCAGAGAAAACATGTTATGCGTATATCGATACCGCGGGATATACCAGGCCGGAAGCCTATCGGTGCCGGAGTCGCGCTCACGGTAGGCATGTTCGGTTTCGAGAATCCCGGACGTGCTGGTGCCCATCACGACCGCGATACGATGGGCGCCGTACCGCTGTTTCGCTTCCGCCGCCGCCACCATGAAGCCGTCCTGCTGAAGCCCGAGCCAGGCCAGC
>JAOUEB010000404.1 GCA_029858925.1 Nitrospira sp. | reverse complement strand
GTATATCGAAACACCAACTCGTCGGCAAACCGATGCGCCATCAGCCGTACGACGGACGTGGACCCGGCGTATCGTTTGCCTCCGACCATCTCATTGCTGCCCGCATCGTAGACATAACCGTCCATGTTGACATCAGGATCTTTGGCATCGTTAGTCATCCCGGCCTTGCCCCACACAATGACAGACACGCCCTGTTCGGCGGCTTTCTTGAATTCAGGGTTCGGCCCGGTCCCCAAGTTGCCGACCTTGATCCCGAGGCCTGGCAAGTCGACCAGAGAAAAGACCAACGACCGTCGCACATCGGCCTTGAGTATTTCTTCGATGCGGTTTCCCAGCCTGATCCGTCCTTCGGGCGAATCCGCCCCGCCGATGTTGTCGATACCTGCTACTGCCAGCGGAATCTTCTGAAAGTCCGGCCTGGTGGCCTCCAAAAATACATCCGTCGCGCCGGACTCGATAATCCATGCCAACCCGACCGACAGGCACAAACTGATGATGACAACGGTTCGAAATGTCATGTCTTACCCCTGTGATTCGCCGACGGTAAATGTGAAGTGGGCGTCGAAATGCGGTTCCGTCAATTCCGGAGGAAACACCGGCAAGGGAGTCGCGCTGAGCACCGCCCGTTTCCCCGCCAAGTCGTAATACTCATTGCCGGACGATTGCTCGATCACCACCCCGGTCACCGATCCATTGCGATGCAGCCGGAATTGCACGATGACCACATAGCCCTGGCCGGCCGCATCCACCGGCGGCGCGTTCCAAAAACTGCTGATCCGTTGCCGCACGCGCCCCAAATACGCATTCGACCCCGGCGCCATCCCGGGAACTTTGAGCGTCGAGTCAACGGCCTTGATGCTCGGCGCCTTCGCCTCAATTTGAGGCGCATATTTCGGCAAGGTGTCGGCCGGCGCCGTCTTCGGGAGTTCGACCTTTTTGATCTTCTTGAACTCCTCATCCAGCTCTTTACTCAAGTCTTCCGTCAGAGACGGCTGCTTGGCCTCCGGCTTCTTGATCGGCTCCTTCGTCTCGCTGACTACCGGAACGTCCGGCAGCTTGATTTGCGCCTTCTTGGGTTTTTCCGTCGGACTGAAGTCCCCAAACTTCGGAGCATTGGGCGGCAGCTCAACACCCTTCATGACATCGCCCATAACGTCGTTGGACGGGGCTTTCACCGGCGCCGGAGCCATTGGGGGAGGAGGAACCGGCGCAGGCGTCTCTACCGCTTTGGGTTGGCTCTTTGGTGGTTCCGTTGCTTTCACCGGTGGGGCCGGCATCGTAGCAAGAGAAATCTCGATGGACGCCAGTGGCCGCTCGGCATCCTTGGGCAGCCGAATCCAGGCAACTGCCGCCAGCACGCCCACATGCAGGACGAGAGAGATGGCCACCGCGCGCCACAGCCGGCGGCTCAAATCGGCCTGCCGCTCATCGCTCAACCAAAAATCAGCCGATCCCGAGGCCTGTGCCATGAACGTCTGCCTCTATTTTTTGCGCGCCGACGTCACAGCATCGACGACACGTTCAGGGCCGGTCGGGTCGGTCACCATGCCGAGTTTTTCGATGCCGACCTTTTTGACTCCATCCATGACCTGAACGACCACTCCATACGGCACATCACGATCGGCCCGCAGATAGATCGATACATCCTTGTGCTCCTCTTTCAGCACACGGAGCCTTTGCTCCAGCTGTGCGATACTCACCGGATCTTTATCGAGGTAGAGGCGCTGATCTTTTTCGATCGTGAGCACTGCCCGGATTTCCGGCTTGATCGTGTTCGAAGCGGAAGTCGGCAGCGTGATGTCCATCCCGCGATACAGCATCGGGGCCGTCACCATGAAGATCACCAACAGCACCAGCACCACATCGACGAGCGGAATGACGTTGATCTCCGCCAAAAACCGCCGCTGCCTATGTTCGAGCATCATCCCTTCACTCCCACAGGAACCGGCGACACTGGAGAAACCGGCTTCGCTTTAGCCGGAAGCAACGCAAGCAACTCGACAACCACGGAATCCATGTGGAACGCCGTGCGGCGGATCCGCGTCAGAAAATAGTTGTAGGCGATAACGGCGGGAATTGCCGCAAACAATCCGGCCGCCGTCGCAATCAAGGCCTCCGACACACCAGGCGCCACGGCGGCAATACTCGCCGTGCCTTGCGCACCGATTTCACGAAACGAATCGATAATCCCCATCACCGTCCCAAGCAGCCCCACAAACGGGCTGATATTCCCGGTCGTCGCAAGAAACGGCAAAAACGATTCCAGTTTGGCAATTTGGCCTTGGGCAATGTGCGCGCCGGTCCGCTCCACGACATGCCGATCGATCGGCGGCGTCCCGCCGCTGTCATGCGCCGCCCGGCCTTCTCCGGAAACATGGCCCAACCGCTCGGTCACGCCATAGAAAATTCTCGCGCAGGGACTCCCGACGGTCCGCTGCGCATGC
>JAOUEB010000403.1 GCA_029858925.1 Nitrospira sp. | reverse complement strand
CTGACGCGGGGCTGAATCAGGCGCTACGGGAGATTCCGGCGTTGCGCGAAGAATTCTGGCGTAATGTGACGATCCCTGGGTCTGGAGACGCCTTCAATCAAGAGCTGGAGTATGCGGGGCGGGTGGGGGACTTTCTCGAGTTTGCAGAACTGCTCTGCCACGATGCCTTGTATCGAGAGGAGTCGTGCGGGGCGCATTTCCGGGAAGAGCATCAAAGTGCCGATGGTGAGCCACAGCGCGACGATACTCGATTCGCCCACGTCGCCGCATGGGAATATCGAGAGGGTGGCCCGCCCATTCCACACAAGGAACCGCTCACCTTTGAGTTCGTACAGCCGACGACGAGAAGTTACCAGTAGCAGTGAAGGGTAAAGGGTGAGGGGTTAGGAGTAAGGGGTGGGGGGTGAGCAGAAACGTGTGAGGGGATTTGGAAAGAGGCCGGTGGGGAACGCATGAAATTCACGCTCAAAATATGGCGGCAGCAGGGGCCTGACGAGAAAGGCCGATTTGCGGTCTATGAGGCTCACGAGATCGGTCCCGGCATGTCGTTTCTGGAAATGCTTGATGTGGTGAATCAGCGCTTAATCCTGGTCGGTGAAGAGCCGGTGGCGTTTGAACATGACTGCCGCGAGGGGATCTGTGGGAGTTGTTCGCTCGTGATCGACGGGGTGCCCCATGGCCCGGAACGAGGGGTCACGACCTGCCAACTGTACATGCGGCAGTTTTCCGATGGAGCTACGATTATCATCGAGCCATGGCGCGCGCGGGCGTTCCCCATTATCAGAGATCTTGTCGTGGACCGGCGGGCGCTGGACCGGGTCATGCAGGCGGGGGGCTACATCTCCGTCAATACAGGCGGGGCGGTGGACGGCAATGTTCTGTTGATCAGCAAGGAGCAGGCCGAGATCTCGATGGATGCCGCCTCCTGCATCGGCTGCGGCGCCTGTGTCGCTGCCTGCAAGAATGCATCGGCCATGCTGTTTGTGGCGGCCAAAGTGTCTCATTTGGCCGCGCTCCCGCAAGGTAAACCGGAACGGGCTCGTCGTGTCATTGCGATGCTGGCGGCCATGGATCGGGAAGGATTCGGTTCCTGCGGGAATCAATCCGAGTGCGAAGCAGTCTGCCCCAAAAGCATCAGCGTCAGTTTCATCGCTACACTTCATCGAGAGTATCTCCGTGCCGGGGTTGTTGAGTCCGGTCTGCTGACAGAACCGGACTCGACCGAGCAGGAGCCTAGCTAGCCCGCATTATTCATGAACACTTCTGCTGCAATCGCCGATCCGCTGCTCCGACAAGCCTTCGGTCGGCGGGCTCGCCCCTTGGTCCCTCGACGTACTGCACGAGTACGCCTCAGGCCCTCTGGACTCCGCGCGCCGGTCTCACGACGCGGCTTGGCGATTTCGCAACGAACTCTCATGAATAATGCGGGCTAGTTCTCGGCGAAGGTCCTGCCTCAACGCGCTTCCGTCGGCGGCCGACAGCGGTCGCGTGACATAGCAATCAGCTTGACTGTGAGCAAAAGCCTTCTATAGTGCAGACTGGGACGAGTGTAGGATGGTGGAGGCTGGGCTTCATGAGCCGTCAGGTAATCTGTCCAGAGTGCCGGCAGGGCGGCGCGCTTCGTTCACAGCCGCAGTCACCGCGCGAACATGTGGCGTCGTGGGTGTGGATCGTTCCGTTCCATTGTCAGCACTGCAGTCATCGATTTTTAGCCTGTAGTTTGGGGAAGGAGAGTTTCAATCGTCTCATCGAGCGCCGGGAACATCTCCGCATTCCGGTGCGGCTGTGTCTGTCGTTTTCAGGCGGGAAAATGCGAGGTGAAGGCATTGTGATGGGGCTGTCTCTGAGCGGATGCATCATCAAAAGCGATACGCCCGTGCATGTTGACGACATTTTTTACCTTGAAATTGCCGCTGCTGAAGATGAATCCCCGATCGAAGTGGCGGCGATGGTCCGCTCGATCAGCGCGCGCGGCATCGCATTCAAGTTCCTCCGGAAGGCTCAGCAAAACAAACGGCTCCTGTCGTTCATCCAGTCCCATGCAGGTTCCAGCTCGTCCGTTCTTTCCAAAGCTGTTGAGACAACAGCGACTGCCGCGCTCAGCCGAGATGAGGGCGTTCCCAGCGGGTAGCGGACTAACCCACAGTATTCATGAGCATTTCTACTGCAGTCGCCGATACGCCGCTGCAACAAGCCGGCCTATGCCTTGCGGCAGGCCGGCGGCAGGGTCGCCCTTCATAGCCTCAACAGACTGTGTCAAGTCCGCTTTGGCTTCTCGGGGCTCCGCGCGCCCGTCTCGCGTGGCGTCTTGGCGGTTTCTTCACGAACCGTCATGAATTATGTGGGCTAAAGAGGCATTTCCCAGGCAGATGGGAGCGGATGGTCCGTCACCAATCGGTCATGCTCGGCGAGATTGTAGGCTTCGATGGTCAGATCGTTTCGGTGC
>JAOUEB010000402.1 GCA_029858925.1 Nitrospira sp. | reverse complement strand
CTGCTGGCTGCCACTCTCGATCCTCGCCCCATGGCATTGGGATTGCTCTCTACAGGGACTGTCTTGGGAGGATCAGCAAGGTTTCCATGAGGTCTCTTCGCCACAGTTCTCGTTGCGTCATGCTGCTGTGCGCCGCCGTCATCGGTCTGCCCGCCGTGAGTCCATCGTGTAAGGGAGACCGAGGAGCGGACTCAGCTCTCACCAGTCCAAACCGCCAGGCCGAACGCTACAGAATGGTCGATCAGTACATCCTCCCGCGCGGCATCAAAGATCCGGCCGTGATTGACGCAGTGCGGCGCGTCCCGCGCCATCGCTTCGTGCCGGCCAGATATTCTCTCTTTGCCTACATCGATGGTCCCCTGCCGATCGGCCATAACCAGACCATTTCGCAGCCCTCCTTGGTTGCCGAGATGACGGAACAACTGAAGCTCAAGAAGACGGACAAGGTCCTGGAGATTGGAACCGGCTCCGGCTACCAGGCCGCTATCCTCGCCGAGCTTGCTGATAGGGTGCTGACCATCGAAATCGTGGAACCGCTCGCTCGCCAAGCGGAACAGACCCTGGCAGAACTCGGCTATAAGAACATCCGAGTACGTATAGGCGACGGCTACCGAGGTTGGCCTGAGGAAGCGCCCTTCGATGCCATTATCGTCACGGCTGCTCCAGACCACGTCCCGCAACCGCTGCTTGATCAATTGGCCGTCGGCGGACGGCTGATTCTGCCGGTTGGTCGAGACGTTCAAACCCTGGAGCTCCATCGCCGGACGGCGGAGGGCGTTGAGCGCAAGCGCCTCACCCTCGTACGGTTTGTGCCGCTGGTCCGCCAAGAAGAAGCGGAGAAGTAGGCCGTCCCTATATGGACAGAGCCGAGAAAGATTTCTCCACACTCCCCCGCCGCATCGGCTGGTTCACCGCCGCTTGTGTACTTGTCAGCAACGTCGTCGGCAGCGGCATCTTCACCACGACGGGATTTATGGCGCGCGACCTTGGTCATCCTGGCCTGATCCTTTCTATTTGGCTGATGGGAGGACTGATCGCGCTCGCGGGCGCCCTCTCCTATAGTGAGTTAGGGACCGCATTTCCGGTTGCCGGAGGAGAGTATGTCTACCTCCACCGCGCCTATGGACCGTTCATTGGCTTTCTGAGTGGATGGACGTCCTTCGCCGTCGGCTTCAGTGCGGCCATTGCGGCAGGGGCGGTGAGTTTCGCCGCCTACTTGAGTCAACTGTTCCAATTTGATGGAGAACAAGGCCTGTATTCAACAGTCATCGCGCTGGCCTTGCTGTGGTTGATCACCGGATTTCATCTGACCAGGGTGGGAGCAGGAGGGCTTCTCCAACGAACACTGACGTTGTTGAACATGGGAGCCATCGTCGCACTGGTCGCAGCAGGCTTGATGGTTGGAGAGGGCGATTGGTCGCATCTCAGTCCTTCCGATGCCCATGCTGCCCCAAGCATCGGACTTTCCATCGTGTCATTAATTTTTGCTCTGTATGCCTATTCGGGGTGGAATGCCGCGGTCTACCTGGCCGGAGAGGTCACCGAGCCGGCTCGTGCCATTCCTCGGGCTCTGATCGGGGGCACGCTGTTTGTCACGCTCCTCTATCTCGCGCTGAACGCATTCTACTTCTACGCGTTGTCGGTCACGGATTTGGCCCAGCCTCCGCTTTTGCCCGTCGCGAGCAAGGTTGCGGTGGCCATGCTGGGTGTGGAGGCCGCGCGGTTCGTGACCATGATGCTTTGCCTTTTGATCACGGGGGCCCTGAGCGCCATGGTGTGGGCAGGGCCACGTGTGTATTACGCGATGGCGAAAGACGGGTTGATTCCCGCTCTCTTCGCCAAGACTCCGGGTCCGCAACAGACGCCGACCCACGCGATCCTGTTGCAGAGCCTGTGGGCGTCGGTCCTGATCGTGTCCGGAAGCTTCGAGCAGTTGGTGATCTACAGCGGCACTGTCCTCATGATCTTCAGCGCCCTCGCAGTGGGGGCAGTCCCGATCCTGCGCCACAAAGAGCCTGACCTTCCCCGTCCCTATCGCACGCCGTTCTATCCCTTCGTTCCTGGTTTCTTCATTCTCATGTCGCTGGTGATCATATGGAACGCAGTCTCTGAGCGGCCATTGGAAGGAGGTTTGGGACTTGCGACGGTCTTAGCCGGAACGCCGCTGTATCTGCTGTGGCGGAGATTCGGAATAACAGGAGAGCGAGCACTCAAGTCGTCAGGACAGGAAGGCTGAGGAACGTGAATGGCCACAACGCCGGAAACAGATTCCCGGTACCTTTGTTTGTACCTATAACATCTCGAGTGTGGAAACTGATATCGGAGGGTGCCCCATCCGTTCATCCTGTGACCACATACGATGCCGGTGATTTACCGTGATGAGGAGTGATCTATGAATGCATTCATCAGCTGGTCCGGAAGCCGCCAATTGCTGATTGCCAAGGCCGTCAAGA
>JAOUEB010000018.1 GCA_029858925.1 Nitrospira sp. | reverse complement strand
TTTCCAGCAGGCACCCAGGCAATGAGAGGTCGATGACTCGTCCTTCGCCGACCATCGCTGCACTTGCAAATATCGCGGAACCTTCGATGGGAACCCTCGTGCTATACCGCTGCTGTATCTCCTCCATGAACGCCTCCTTATTCGACTTAACGATTCCTCCGTACTGTCTCACGGAACCGCTGGCCGACCAATCCTGCCAAAGGAGAGGGCTACCCCCACTAGAATGGGGGGAAGGGATACTGTGTGTCTTAATTCAGAGGTGTACTGATAAAGTTAACTGGTCTGCAAAGCAATGGATCGGTTACCGATTTCCCACCGCCGGCAAGAGAGCCGTGGGGACAGCCGGTTTCTTCTGGTAAATGGCCATGGCTTCAGGCATCCAGGATTTCAATTGATCGATTCTGGTATCGTGGCTTGGATGGGTGGACCAGAACTCCCCAGGCCCGCCACCGCTCGACAACTGCGCCATCCGTTCCCAAAGCCCTACAGACTCGCGCGGATCGTATCCGGCATCCGCTGCCAAGAGAATCCCCACATAATCGGCCTCCGATTCATGCTTCCGACTGAAGGGCAACAGCACGCCGACTTGCGCTCCGACACCGAGCGCTGCCATCGTGGCCTGGCCAAGCATGAGATTGCCGCCGCTTGCGCCGATCGCTGCCCCGGCCATTTGCAGGGCCGCATTCGTCAACTGCCCCTGGCTCATCCGCTCCGCTCCATGCCGTGCCAACGCGTGCACGACTTCATGACCCATCACGGCCGCCAACCCTGCCTCTGTTTTCGCCACAGGGAAAATGCCGGTATACACGGCCATCTTTCCGCCGGGAAGCGCAAAGGCATTTGCCGTCTTGTCATCCTTGATCACTGTCACGTCCCACTGAAACTGCTTGGCCATCTCGCCATACTTCGATCGTTTTGCCGCCTCGATAATCCGCGCTGCCACCCGTTTTACCGGCTCGGTCTCTCTGGGATCTTGAGACAATTTCACTGTGGGATCGGCCCTAATCTGATCATACGCCTGCATCCCCATCTGCATTTCCTGGCCGACCGACGTCATCAGCAATTGCGATCGGCCCGTGTAGGGATTAGTTTCACAGCCGGCCAAACCCATGCTGCCGATCACAAAACTGAACAGCACGATCGAGCGCGTCAGTCGTCGTTGAGATTGCATCACCCACACTCCATCCCCCATTTCAATCATAGATATTTGACCCTGCCGCAACCGATTGAGTAGATTATCGCGCCCGTCGTTATTTTTCCAGGAGCCATCCGGTGACAGCGCCCCGTCCCGATAATCGCATCGAACGCATCGGCATCGACGAATCGGGCAAGGGCGATTACTTCGGCCCGCTGGTCATCGCCGCCGTGTTCGTGGATGCGACTACCCAAAGCGAGTTGGCCCTCATGCAGGTGCGCGACAGCAAGAAAATCTCCGACGGCCGCATCCTCGAAATGGCACCGGATATCAAGACAATTTGCCCGCACAGCGTCATCGCGATCGGCCCGCAGAAATACAACGAACTCTATGCCAAGATCAAAAACCTCAACCGTCTGCTCGCCTGGGGCCACGCGAAAGCGCTGGAGAATTTGCTTGATCGCGTGTCGTGCAAGCACGCGATTTCTGATCAGTTCGGCAATGAGCGGCTGATTCTGAATGTCTTGCAGGAGAAAGGACGAAAGATCGTTTTAGAACAGCGCACCAAAGCGGAATCGGATATAGCGGTCGCGGCTGCGTCGATTCTGGCGCGCGCGGAATTTCTCCTGCGCCTCAAACGCCTCTCCGGTGAAGTGGGAACCACACTCCCCAAAGGCGCCTCACCGGCCGTCGAACTGGCGGCCCGCATGGTCATCAAAAAACATGGGCAAGATCGACTGGGCGCCGTGGCCAAACTGCATTTCAAAACCACTCAAGCCGTCCTGGCGAGGCTGACGTAGATTCAAGCCCCAGCCACAATCGACACCTCCCCCATGGGATAGGGAAATCGTCTAACCGCTTGCTCCTCGTGAAACCCGCTTCGATTCACTCTCTAATTCTGTGCCATCAGCCATCGGCTCTTTCGGGTGAGAGGCTCTTCGCCACCTGCTAGACTTAACCATGCCATATCAGCGTTGGGCGGATACGGCTTATTTCAACCACTGACAAAGCAGCAATATTATGCGACTAGACGGGCTGATATTCACCTCGATGGGACTCGGCGTCCTTGGGCTCCTGTTCCTCCTGGCCGGGATCGGCGCCGGGCGTCGGCGCCGCATCCTTCGCCTGTCGATCCACAGTTTCCTAGCCTTAGCCTGTCTGGCATCGAGCGCGCTGCTTTTCACGCTCCACCTCTCGATGCAGGGCTACCGCGCCTTGACGCGCGAGGACTTGGCTGCCACGATCTACACGGAACCGATCGGCCCCTTGCAGTTTCGCGTCACGATCCACCAGCCGGACGGACAGACAGACAGCTACTCGTTGGCAGGCGACGAAGTCTACGTCGATGCCCATATCCTGAAATGGAAGCCCTGGGCCAATCTGTTGGGGTTGCACACGGTCTATGAGCTGGATCGTATCGCCGGACGCTACCATCTGATCGAAGACGAACGCGGCAAGCCGCGCACGATCTACCCGCTCACAACCGATCGAGTGCTGGACCTCTTCACGCTCCGCCGGCGCTATGCCTGGCTAGCACCGCTGGTCGATGCTGAATACGGATCAGCCGCTTTCTTCCCCGCGCGCAATCGCCTCGCCATCGAGCTCCGCGTCTCCGCCACCGGCTTGCTTTTCCGCCCGCTGAACATGCCGTCCTAACCCGATCCTTCCCCGCAACCTCTCTTTTATGACGCCTCATAGGGCACGCTACATGGTGCATCCCGCTGGTGGCAGTGAGAGAGAAAGAATCCAGGCGCATGGTCTAGTCGCAAGCCTTCTTTTTCTTGGAAGGGGATTCCCCCATAACTTTCACTGTCTCTACTCGAAAGATACTACCCGACAGAATATCGGCCTGCACTACTCCACGATCGTCACCGTCACCTCGACACGCTCTTTGGGGTTATCCCGTTCATCGCGCGGCAAATTCACAATCTTATCCGCCACGCCGATACCCTTGATGACTTCACCGAACACAGAATACTTGTTATCGAGAAACCGTGAATCCTCGACGACGATGAAAAACTGCGAACCGCCTGTGTCCGGATCGTTGGCCCGCGCCATCGACACGATGCCACGCTTGTGAGGGATATCGCTGAATTCTGCCTTGACGGAGTATCCAGGACCTCCCTGTCCATAGGTATCCTTCTTGAGCGAGTCCTTGGTGTTGGGATCCCCTCCCTGAATCATAAAACCTGGAATCACGCGGTGGAAAATCGTTCCATTGTAGAAGCCGCTCTTCGCCAGCTTGATAAAATTCTCCACATGTTTCGGCGCCACATCGGGGAAAAACTTCATCTCGATATCGCCGAATTTCGTCTTGATGATCGCCCGCTGCCCTTTGGGTGCTTCCGCTTTTGAAGCCGTTGAATCATCCGCGGCCACAACCAACCCAGCGCTTAAAAACAATGCGGCGCTCCCCACCAGCGCCACCACACATGTCATCAGCCCGATTCGCTCCCGCATCGTCAACCTCCCCTCTCACAGACCTGAACCTATTTGCAGATCCTAGCACAAGCCGACCGACTTAACGCTCCGCCTGTTCTAAGGCTTGTTTCGCCGCTGCCTGTTCTGCTTCTTTCTTACTGTGCCCCTCCCCACACCCAGCGACCTGATCTCCCACTGACACTTCAACGCGAAACAGTTTCTGATGATCTGGTCCGGTTTCATGCACAGTGACATACCTCGGCAACGATTCATACCGTTTCTGACACCATTCCTGGAACCTTGTTTTATAGTCATCGGCGCCTGGTTGGGTTTGCAAGAATTCGATCTGCCGCAGTTCCTCCCAGAGAGCATCGAGCGTAAAGGCTCGGCCAGCTTCAAGGCCCCCGTCGAGATAGATTGCGGCAATCACAGCCTCCAGCCCATCGGCCAGCAATGACGTCTTCTCCCTCCCCTTCGACAGCTCTTCGCCACGCCCAATCCGCAGCTTGGCGCCGAGGTCAAGCCGCCTGGCAGCAGCGGCCAGCGAGGGTTCACTCACAAGCTTGGCTTTGAGTTTCGAGAGGGCGCCTTCGCTCAGCTGATGATACCGTGTCACCAGGTAGTCGCTGACGATGAGCGACAGGACCGCATCCCCCAGAAACTCGAGCCGCTCGTTATGGCTTCGGCTCGAACTCTTGCGCTCATTGACGTAGGACTTGTGTGTCAGCGCTTCATCGAGAAGAGCCGCATTATTAAATCGATACTTGAACGGGGAAGAAGCAGGATCGGCTGAAGACGCCGGCGCCATGGTTTTAAATGAGCGGCTAGCCATCCACGCGTTTGAAGATCAAACAGGCATTGACCCCGCCGAAGCCGAAGGAGTTGGATAAGGCCGCCTTGATCGCCACCGGTCTGGCCTTGTTAGGCACATAATCCAAATCGCACGCGGGGTCCGGATTCTCAAGATTGATCGTGGGGGGAATAATTCCACGTGCCAGCGCCAAGATGCTGAACACCGCTTCGATTCCTCCCGCCGCACCCAGCAAATGTCCGGTCATAGACTTCGTCGAACTGACAGGAATCCCGTAGGCGCGCTCGCCGAACACGGTCTTGATAGCATGCGTCTCGATCGCGTCCGCCATCGTCGAGGTGCCGTGCGCGTTGATGTATCCGATCTGCTCTTTGCCGATGCCGGCATCCTTGAGAGCCAGCTCTATACAGCGAACA
Organism: Nitrospira sp.; assembly: GCA_029858925.1. Classification (GTDB taxonomy): domain Bacteria; phylum Nitrospirota; class Nitrospiria; order Nitrospirales; family Nitrospiraceae; genus Nitrospira_D. The sequence goes on along the minus strand of JAOUEB010000018.1, from coordinate 5,309 downwards.
GCGCCTTCGCCCTCTTCCGGCGGCGCCGTAATGTGATACGCGTCGCTGTTCATGCCGTATCCGGCCACCTCGCTGTAGATCCGCGCGCCACGCCGTCGGGCATGTTCCAGCTCCTCGATCACAACCACCCCGGCTCCCTCGCCCAGCACGAATCCGTCCCGATCCTTATCGAACGGACGGCTGGCTCTCGTCGGCTCGTCGTTTCTGAACGACAGCGCTTTCGCCGACGCGAATCCCGCCACTCCCAGCGGTGTCACGGCGGCTTCCGCGCCTCCCGCGACCATCACATCTGCATCGCCTCGCTGAATGAGCCGGAATGCATCTCCGATACAATGGTTGCCTGTAGCGCACGCCGTCACAGCGCAAGAGTTCGGCCCTTTGGCCCCGATTCGAATCGCCACTTGGCCGGAAGCCAGATTGATGATCGTCATCGGAATGAAGAACGGCGACACCCGTCCCGGCCCCTTCTCCCTGAGGACATCGTGGTAATGTTCGATCGATCCAAGCCCGCCGATCCCAGAGCCGATATAAACTCCGACCCTGGTCGCTTCCTCCGGATCGACTTTCAGCCCCGCATCATCCACGGCCAATTGGGCGGCACCCACGGCGTAGTGAATGAAGGTGTCCATTTTCTTGATTTCTTTTTTCTCAATGAACTGGGCCGGGTCAAAATCCATGACTTCTCCGGCGATCTGCGCATCATACCCCGCAGGATCGAACTTGCTGATCCGTCGGATCCCCGACTCCCCGGCACAGAGTGATGTCCAGGTTTTTTCGACACCTGTACCAAGGGGAGTCACCAATCCAAGACCGGTCACTACGACTCTGCGTGTAGGTCGATCGAGCATAATGGAGGCGCGCCTTACGATTTTTCCTTGATATAGTCCAGAGCCTTTCCGACCGTGAGAATCTTTTCGGCATCCTCATCCGGAATCTCGATCGAAAACTCCTCTTCGAGCGCCATCACCAGCTCGACGGTGTCGAGCGAATCGGCGCCGAGGTCTTCGACGAAGGATGCCTCAGGGGTCACTTCATCCTCCTCCACGCCGAGCTGTTCGGCAATGATCTTTTTCACACGCTCCTCAACGGTTGCCATCGCTATGCCTACCTCCTTCCCCGATAGGACTCACTCTGCGCCGCCGCATGGGGATCTGCGACAACGGTACAATAATACCAGTTCCGACGTCTCACGCCATCAACATTCCACCATTCACATGCAACACATGGCCGGTAATATATGCCGCATCGTCCGACACGAGGAACCTTACGGCCGCCGCAATATCCGCCGGCGTGCCCAACCGACCCAACGGAATCTGCTTCTGAAGCGTCTCTTTCACATCGGCCGACAGCCCATGCGTCATCGCCGTATCGATGAAGCCTGGCGCCACTGCATTCACTGTGACATTGCGGCTTGCGTATTCCCGTCCGACCGTTTTGGTAAATCCGATGACCGCCGCTTTCGAAGCCGAGTAATTGGCCTGCCCCGCGTTGCCCATGACTCCCACGATCGACGCGATGTTGACGATGCGACCATACCGCTGCTTCGTCATCGCCTGCAAAACCGCCTTCGTGCAGTTGAAGGTTCCATTGAGGTTGACCTGGAGCACCAAGTTCCAATCCTCTTCCTTCATTCGCAGCAACAACCCATCGCGCGTGATGCCGGCGTTATTGACGAGGATATCGACCTTGCCCCACGCCTTGAGCACCTGCTCAACCATCGCCTTGGTATCATCGGCCTCCGCGACATTGACCTTGATGTTCAGCGCCTTCCGCCCCAGCTTCTCTACCGCATTCACAGTTTCGATGGAACGGCCCGGATCAATATCGCCCACGACAATATCCGCCCCTGCTTGCGCAAGGGTTTCGGCAATGGCCCGACCGATTCCCTGCGCGGCGCCGGTGACAATCGCAACTCTTCCTTGCAAAGACATAACCACTCCTGCTCAAAGCTTGAAAATTAGAAGACGTACGCGTCGATAAACCCAGTCACGTGTCGGCGTTCACCCATTGACGCTGTTCAATGTGGTCTCTAACGATTTGGGATCATTCACGTTCAACAGCCTCGCATCGGGAAGAATGCGCTTGATCAAGCCAGTCAACACAGTCCCCGGCCCTACCTCCACAAATGTCGTCACACCCATCTTGCCCATCGTTTTGATCGTGTCTTCCCACAACACGGAAGACGGCAATTGCCGAACGAGCGACGCCTGAATCTCCCCTGCTCGGCTGATCGCCCGTGCCTCCGCATTATTGATGAGCGGCGCTCTGAGATCCGACCAATGGACTGCCGCCAGATCCTTCGCCAATCGATCGGCGGCGCGTTGCATCAACGGCGTATGCACCGGCACACTCACCGGCAACGGAATCGCCTTCTTACAGCCTTTTTCCTTGGCCAACTCGACAGCCCGCTCCACCGCCGCTTTTTCACCGGCGATCACGACCTGGCCAGGCGAATTGAAATTTGCAGCCGCCACGACTCCGACTGTCGAGGCCGCACGGCAGACATCATTAACGACATCGGGCGTCACGCCTAGCAACGCAGCAACAAGACCCGTGCCGGGGGCCACGGCTTCCGACATGTAGCGACCGCGCTTTTGGACCAGTCCGACCGCATCCCGAAACGACACACCGCCCGCCGCCACAAGCGCCGAATACTCGCCCAAACTGTGGCCTGCAACCGCAATCGGCTGTATTCCAGCCGGCTCCAATAGCTTCAACGCGGCGACACTACTGACCAACAGAGCTGGCTGCGTGTGCTCCGTCAAATTGAGCCGTTCTGCAGGCCCCTCAAAACACAGCGTAGCGCTGTCATACCCCAGCACCGACGAGGCTTCCTCGTAAACTTGCTTGAGCGCCGGATGAGCCTCGCACAGCGATTTGCCCATCCCGACAGACTGCGAACCCTGGCCCGGGAATACCAGCCCGATTCCTGATTTCATAGCCTGCTAGATATCTTAGAATTCCCCTGGAATGTCAACGGGAAAAAATTTGAGGACGCTGTCGTTGCTTCCGTTACCACCGAATCATAGCGGAAGCCCACGTCAGCCCAGCCCCAAATGCGCCGAGCATGACCAACGATCCGTCCTTGATGCGCCCCGCGCGCACTGCTTCATCCAATGCAATGGGAATCGATGCCGCCGAGGTATTGCCGTAGCGATCGAGGTTCAACATCACCTTCTCCGCGGGAAGGCCAAGCCGTTCCATGACCGCCGTGAGAATTCGGAGATTGGCCTGGTGAGGAATATACAGATCGAGATCTTTCACATGGAGATGATTCGCCGCCAATGTCTCCCGGGCGATCTCTTCCAAGTTCCGCACTGCCACTTTGAAGGTTTCGTGCCCCTTCATCTTGATGCACTGCATTCGTTCCGCAATTGTTTTTTCAGATGGCGGCATCCGAGACCCGCCCCCAGGCACAGCGATCAGGTCGTTCAAATTGCCGTCGGAGCGAAGGTGTGTGGACAGTATGCCCCGCTCTCCATCACCGGCGCTGACAACTGCCGCCCCAGCTCCGTCTCCGAATAGGACGCAGGTATTTCGATCCGTCCAATCTGTAATGGCGGACATCACTTCCGACCCGATCACCAACACATGACGCATCCCGGCTTTCACATAGGCATCGGCTACCGACAGCGCATAGACAAACCCGCAACAGGCAGCTGAAATATCACAGGCCGCTGCTTTGGTCGCGCCAAGTTGATGCTGCACCAAACAGGCCGTCGACGGAAGCGGATAGTCCCCCGTGCAGGTGGCGACCAAGACTAGGTCGAGATCAGCCGCGGGAAGACCCGCCGCCGCCAACGCGCGCTTTCCGGCCTGGACGGCCAAGTCCGAGCAGGCCTCTCCGGCAGCCGCGATACGGCGCTCCCGGATGCCCGTCCGCTCACGAATCCACTCGTCCGATGTGGCGACCATGCGTTCAAGGTCCGCATTGGTCAGTATCTTGGCAGGCGCGTACGAACCTGTCCCAGCAATCCTGGATTTCATGTTCCCTGCTCCACAGGAGGACGAGCGAGACTGTCTTCGATATTTCGCTGGATACGTTCCCGCACCCGGCCTTCAGCCATGCCCTTGGCCCGGCGGACTGCGTTCTTGATGGCTTTGGCCGACGAACGGCCATGACAAATGATCGTGATACCGTTGACTCCAAGCAGCGGCGCACCGCCAAACTCGGCGTAATCGATTCTCCGCTTGAGCCTTTTCAGGGGGCCGGCGATCAAGGGATAGGCCAGCCGCCCGAGCACAGATCCTGAAAGCTCCTTGAGCAACAATTTGCTGATCGTCTCGGCAACGCCTTCGGATATCTTCAACGCAACGTTTCCGATGAAACCGTCGCACACCACCACGTCTGCAATTCCGCTGTATACCTCACGTCCCTCGACATTGCCGACGAAGTTCAACGGACTCGCCTTCAACAGTTTAAAGGCCTCCTTCGTGACCTCGTTGCCTTTACTGTCTTCCTCCCCGATGCTCAGCAGACCGACGCGGGGATTCGGTTTGGCGAATAAATACTTCCCGTACTCGTTTCCCATCACAGCGAACTGGTGGAGATCCTTGGCCCCGCAGTCGACATTCGCCCCCACGTCGAGAATAATCGCTTCACCGGTCACCGTCGGCAAGCTGGTGGCAATGGCCGGCCGTTCCACGCCTTCCGTCAGCCCCAACAAGAAAAATGATGCCACCATGCTGGCCCCCGTGTTGCCCGGGCTCACGACCGCATCGGCTTCGCCACTTTTAACCATTCCGGTTGCAACCCAAATCGACGAGTCCCGTTTCTTCCGGACCATGGCTGCAGGAGATTCCTCCATGGTGACGACTTGGGAAGCATGACGAATAGACAGGCGGGCATCATTGCAACCGAGACGATCGCATTCCTGTTTCAGCGTCACCTCGTCGCCGACGAGAATGACCTCGACATCCGATTCCCTGATCGCCTGGAAAGCGCCTTCGATGCAAGGGGCCGGGCCATGGTCCCCTCCTACCGCGTCAAGCGCGATCTTCATGCGAGATGAGGTGGTCACGGCTGGCGTCGGATAAACCGGCTGTCCATGCACAGGGCTTCTGATTGGATCGAAACGATAGAGATCTGATCGTAGTTCGGTGATTTGCCCAACGGAGGATAATCGATTCCGGCCGCACGCGCACTCTCCAGGCGTCCTGGAGCATACGGAATACCGGCACCGGCGCGCTCGGATACTGCCGAATCGAAGTCGCCAAAGACAGTCGAGCCACCCATCCGAGTCAGGCCGATGTCATAGAGCACGGTGCACCTTCCGTCACGCCTCTTCGACTTGAATGATGGCCTTGCC
>JAOUEB010000400.1 GCA_029858925.1 Nitrospira sp. | reverse complement strand
ATACCGTAGGAGCCGTCCTGCAGACGGGTAAGCGCTTCATCGATGGACTGCCGGCGGCGGTTGCGCATCTCCATCAAGGAAATACCGAGCTCCCGCTCAAGATCCATCACGGCCTGGTCGCCGACATCGCGCGCCGACTCCAGACGCCGCTGCTGATCCTCCGTCAGCGATTGTCCCAAGCTCTCTTCAATTTCCTTGATAATCTCCTGCCGCTTAGCCAGCAGCATCTTATGGAGTATTTCTTGCCGCCGTTCCCGGGCTTCCCGCTCCTTGGCCGTTTCATTGGGGCGGAGGACCGGTTCAGGAACGACAGCCTCAGGAGCTGGTTTCACGCTGACGGCAGGAGGCGCCGGCTTTGCAACAACAGCGGCGGCAGCCGGCTTCGACTTTCCGTGATCGGCCCGCGCCGACTTGGACTTAGACTTAGCTGTCGGCATTTTCTTGGCTTGCATTTTTGACGCCATTGATCTCCCGCTCCTTGCAGAGAAGTTTGGGGATGCCGAAAAAGTCCGGCATCTATATCACGGCATCTCGTGTTTGACAAGAGGATGTGGCGAGATCATCGGAAGGCCACTACGGATAGATGATGGTCGAATGGATGTCGTAATTGGCGAGTTTTACACGCCCGTTCAGGCTTTTAAGTTCTATGAGAAAATCGAGCCCAACGATCTCCCCACCGAGCTGGCGGACGAGATTGACCGTCGCTTCAGCCGTTCCTCCTGTGGCGAGAAGGTCATCCACAATGAGCGCCCGCTCTCCCTTACCGATCGCGTCCCGATGGATCGCCAACGAGTTGGCGCCATACTCAAGACTGTATTTCACTTCGTAACAATCGGCCGGGAGCTTTCCTGGTTTGCGGACTGGAACGAACCCGGCGCCCAGACGCGCCGCCAGGATCCCCGCAAAAATAAATCCGCGAGACTCGATGCCCACCACTTTTGCCACCCTCTGGTTCTGATACCGGCCCGCCAATTCGTCGGCCAGGCTCCGCATGGCGGCAGAATCCTTGAGCAATGTCGTGATGTCGTAAAAAAGAATGCCGGGCTTCGGAAAGTCCGGCACTTCGCGAATCAATGATCTGTAGTCTAGAGAAGCCACGTGGTTAGAGCAAATCAGCCCGTGTCATGGTCTTGCGCTCGATCGTATTGCGAAGCCGAACCAACGCCGTCATTTCAATCTGCCGCACCCGCTCACGAGTCAACCCCATCTGGCGGCCGATCTCTTCCAGCGTCCTCGCTTCGTCTCCATCGAGTCCGAACCGCGACACAATAACAGTTTGCTCTTTGTCAGGCAACTCCTTTACCCAGGTCATTAATTCCGCCCGGCGCCGTACGCCATCGGCAGTCTCGTCCGGAGACAGTCCGACAGGGTCTTCAATCACGTCGCGGAGGAAGGTATCGGTCCGATCGTTGATCGGGCTATCGAGCGAACAAGTCGTGCGAACCAATTGTTTGAGGTCCAGCACTTCCTCTTCGGACGTCTTCATCTTCACGGCAACTTCTTGCGCCCTCGGCTCACGGCCCAGCTCCTGCACCAACTGCTCGACCTTGCCGAGATAGCGGTTCAACCGCTCGACGACATGGACCGGCAGGCGCACGAGTTTGCCTTGATTGATGATGGCCCGTTCGATGTACTGCCTGATCCACCAAGAGGCATACGTGCTGAACCGGAAGCCCCGTTTGTAATTGAACTTCTCGACGGCCTTGATCAGCCCCAAATTGCCTTCTTCGACGATGTCGGAAAAGGGAAACCCCCGATGCATGTACCGCTTCCCGATGCTGATGACGAGGCGCAGGTTGGATTCGATCATTTGCTGGCGCGCCGGCTCGTCGCCGGCCATGACCAGCTTGCCGAGATGCTGTTCATCCTTGAAGGTCAGAAGGGTTGACCGGCGGACCTCTCGGAGATAACACTTAAGTGTATCGAGCCCCTCGGACCGTCCGGATTCTTTTTCCGGCTGCTCGGTCGCACTTGAAGATTCAGCGTCATCGACATCATCGACGGTCCGCCTTCGAGCTTCACTCACTGCCAGACGCCCACCGCGTGGTCGGCCCATACGAAATCACTCCCTACTCCTCGTAGTCCTGGCCCGCATGAATCATGCGGGCTAGTACCAGATACTGAAATTTGAAAACCGCCCTGTCGCTTCCTTCCACTCCGTCTCGATCTTCGTCACGCGCGCCGACGGCGGACCTGCCTTCAATTCATGCACGAGCGCCTCAATCGCCGCTCTCGCTCCCTCGACATCCAGCTCAACCCGGCCATCGTCAAGATTTCGCACCCCGCCGAGAAGCCCGTGGCGCGGCGCGGCACACGCCGCAAACGCCCGATAGCCCACGCCTTGCACACGGCCGCTCACCAGGATCTGCGCACGAATCACTCGCTTGCCGGCCGACTCAGTCATTCGCCTTGCCAAAACTCGTCTCGGTCTGAACTCGCGCCGGTTTCTTCATGCCCACGGA
>JAOUEB010000401.1 GCA_029858925.1 Nitrospira sp. | reverse complement strand
GGTGGCGCGGACGGTGCATCCCTATGCCCAACGGATCAGCCTGTCTCATGGATTTATCGCGACCGGTTTTCTGCCGCTGAAACATTCGTTTCGCCACCGGGAAAGCTTCGCGCTGCTGGCCCGCTACTTCGGCGACGCGTTGGCTTTGCGCCGCAACAATCCACGAATCATTCCGGAAGCCTATACGTTGGCCAATCTCGTCATGAGCCAGCCGCCGCTCACGCCGGATTTCATTGTGGACGAAGATTCTGCCTCCTATCCGGTCGGCGGCGACTACCGCCTCGAACAGCTGCAGGCCGAGGGTTATCCTGCTTTGCTGCGCATCGAACGGGGCCGGGTGCGGAATCGAGAGATCTTCGGCCCCATGAGGCTGGATTACGGTTTCTTCAAACTACAGGCCCGACAGACCAGGTACTTTCTAGCCAAATCGGGCGGTCAGATCGTTGGGGCGGTTGGTTATACGATGGACCCGGTTGAACACACCGTGCGGGTTTTTGAACTCATCGCCCTGGCCGACGATGTCGTGCGGTTTCTCTTGGGTGAATTGGAACGGAAGTGCCGCGAGGAGATGGGCATCGACTACATCGAGATCGACGTCAGCGCCTATGCTCCCCGCATGCAGCGCACCCTGCTGGAGTTGAATTTTCTCCCAGTCGCCTATGTGCCGGCCATGGTCTTCTATCAAGTGGAACGGCTCGACATCGTGAAGATGGTGCGGTTGAACACACTACAAGATCTAGGGCCGCTCGGACTGGCTGAGCCGGTCCAGGCCGTCGCCGATGTCGTCATGCGCGGGTTTTCCACTTGCGTCATCGCTCCGCGCATGGCGCGCGCGATCAGGGAGGTCCCGTTGTTTGACGGGATGAATACGGAGCAGGCGATGCGGCTGGCCGGAGTCTGTACCGTGCGCGAGATTCGGACCGGTGAACGGCTGTTCGTCCAGCACGATCCTGCGGACCGGTTATATCTCGTGTTCAAGGGCCAGGTTGCCATCAGCGGCGGCCGTCCGCCCGCCACGATCGGCATAGTCCGCGCCGGCGAAACCTGTGGGGAAGTCTCCCTTCTCTCGGCGAGGCCCCACTCCGCCACCGCCACTGCCGAAGGGCAGGTTGAAGCGGCCGAGCTGCTGCATCGCGACCTGGCCGGCCTCATTCGCCGCCGACCGGACATCGGCGTTATCATCTACCGCAATCTGGCGATCGGCCTAGGGGACAAGCTGATGCGCTCCGGCGGTAGACAACGAGAGTCAGAATCGGCAGCATCGGAAATCATGGACCGCCTCTCTTCTGAGATACCGTCAGCCGAAATCTAACGGCGACTCTCGGTCTCCGTCCCTCGCAATTGAACGACTATGTGTGGCCTGGTCCGGCGGCTGATCTTGACAGACTCACGTCTCACGTCTAGCCTGACAGCATGTGAACGCCCATTGGATTCTGCTTCCGGTAGTCATCGGTGTGTTGCTCATGCGCAAGGCGGCGGTCAGGTGTCGGACGATGGAAAGAAGAATGTGTGGGTAAGACGTGGTTATACGCAGCTGCAGTCGGGTCCGGGATTGGAGTGTGGGTGCTTGTCTCCGCCATCTCAGGCGAACGCGAAGCCTGGGATTCTCCGTGGTATCTGTTCCTCGGCATGCCGAGCATCTGTGCCGTGGCGGCGGTTCTCGGGTACATTGACCGAACAGGACCGTGGCGGTGGGGGGTGCTTCCAATCGCGGCCCAGGCTGGGTGGATGTTCATGACGCAAGGCTTTGGAAATCTGTGGCCGCTCGGCATCGCTTTTTTTCTCGTACTGGCTCTTCCGCCCACTGCAGCCGCCTATATCGGCGCGGTGTTCAGACGCTGATATGCGGAACAAACCAGGCCGCACAGTGGATCTCCCGAAAGAAGCAATTGAGGCGCTGTGGCAAGGCAATGTGATCGAGGCGATCAAGGTCGTTCGCCTGGAGCAGAATGTCGGGTTGAAAGAGGCGAAGGAACAGGTGGACGCCTATATCGGTTCCCAGCCGGCTCTCAAGAAAAAGCTGGACCAGGTGCTCGCCACGGCGAAAAAACGGATGGTTCGCTGGCTGATCGGATTTTTGGTGCTGGCGGCCGGTATTGCCTATTTCCTGATCCAAGGGGCATGAATCAACGATCGGCTGCCACGGCGATAACCCGCTCGCCCTTTCTGAGGCGAGACGGTCATACTTATTAACAGGAGGATCACATGAACGATCAAGACACGCAACGTGCGGTGGAGATTCTTAATAGAATTATGGAGCACGAGTTAGCGGGAGTCGTGCGCTATACACATTACTCACTCATGATCTATGGCTACAACCGCATTCCTATTGTGTCGTGGCTGAAAAGTAATGCCGATGAGAGCCTTGCCCATGCGCATAAAGCCGGGGAACTGGTTACCTTGCTTGGCGGCCACCCGTCATTGAAAATTGGGACGCTTTTGGAAACCGAGCAGCATGATGT
>JAOUEB010000399.1 GCA_029858925.1 Nitrospira sp. | reverse complement strand
AAACTGGGAGCAGGCAACCGGTTTGCATTCAATTACGACTACTGCAAAGGCTGCGGGCTTTGCGCGGAGGAATGTCCCTGCGGGGCGATCGATATGGTCAAGGACATGAAATAGGAATGGCCGCGTTAGCGACCGGCGCGTTCAATCGGAGTCACCGGTCGATTAGCTTTTTTAAAGAGGAGAGACACCCATGAGCACAAGACTAGGCAAGCGTTATGGCACATCGTACAAAAAGAAGGAGCATCCTAAGCAAGATCCCTACGCGATGCTCAAGGCTCCGAAAGGGCCCGCGATCTGTCGGAAGTGTCTGGCGATTTATGTGGACAAGCGGTGGCATTTCGATGAGGTGCAGGCTGCCAAGCTGGCCGCGTCCCCTCGGACAGAGAAGCTCGTCTGTCCGGCCTGCCAGAAAATCAAGGACGACTATCCCGAAGGCATCGTGACCTTGAAGTGGTCGCATCTGCCGGATCATGAGGCGGAGATCAGAGGCTTGATTGCCAATGTGGAAACACGCGCCGTATCGGTCAATCCACTCGATCGAGTGATGAAGATTGTCAGGCGCAAGAAGGAGTTGGAAGTGCAGACGACCAATGACCGGCTGGCGCAGCGCATCGGGCGCGCGCTGGTGCGATCGTATAAGGGGAAGGCCGTCTACAAGTGGGCCCATCGCGACATGATGGTCCGGGTGACCTGGGAGGGACCGGAAGCAGCACCGAAGCCGAAGGCGAAGGGCAGAGCACGAGGGCGATCGCGCGCGTAACGCGCAGTCTGGAGGATGCCGGTGAGCCAAGACAGCTATCCCATTCCCGACGAGTTTCGAACACATGCCCACATCACCGAACAACGTTATCGGGAGATGTATCGACGCTCCGTCGAGGATCCGGAAGGATTTTGGACCGAACAGGCGACGACATTCATAGACTGGTCCGGAACCTGGAGGAGGGTCCTGGATTGGGACTTCACGACAGGCCACGTCCGATGGTTTGAAGGAGGCCGGCTGAACGCCTGTTACAACTGCGTCGACCGGCACCTGGCTGCGCGCGGCGATCAGACGGCGATCATCTGGGAGGGGAATGAACCGGGACAGAGCCGTTCGATCACCTATCGCGAACTGCACGAACAGGTGTCCCGCTTGGCCAACGTCCTCAAAGAGCGCGGCATCGGCAAAGGCGACCGGGTGTGCCTCTACATGCCGATGATTCCCGAAGCGGTTTTTGCCATGCTTGCTTGCGCCCGTATCGGCGCCGTCCATTCGGTGGTGTTTGCCGGGTTCTCATCCGAAGCCTTTAAGCATCGCGTTCAGGACAGTGATTGCCGGCTGGTCGTCGTCGCCGACGGGTACCGGCACGGCAGCAAGACGATCGAGCACAAGAAGAAGGTAGATCAGGCGTTGGAGGAATGTCCGGGCGTCAACACGGTGCTCGTCGTCAAACGTCTCGGCGAACACATTCCATGGAACGGCGCGCGCGACGTCTGGTACCACGAGGCCGTCGCCGACAGTTCGCCGGACTGCCCGGCCGTGGAGATGGACGCGGAAGATCCGCTGTTCATTCTCTATACCTCCGGGTCCACCGGGAAGCCCAAGGGGCTGGTGCACACGACAGGAGGCTACTTAGTGTTTGCCGCCATCTCGCATCGATACGCCTTCGATTACCACGACGGCGAGGTCTATTGGTGCACCGCCGACATCGGCTGGGTCACCGGCCACACCTACATCGTCTACGGCCCCTTGGCCAACGGCGCGACCACGCTGCTATTCGAAGGGGTGCCCCATTATCCGGACTCTTCTCGACTGTGGCAGCTCGTGGATCAACATCAGGTCAATATTTTCTATACCGCGCCCACGGCGATCCGAGCGCTGATGGCGGAAGGCGATGAGCCGGTGAAGAAGACCAGCCGGCGAAGCCTGCGCGTACTGGGCAGCGTCGGCGAGCCGATCGATCCGAAGTCGTGGGAATGGTTCTACCGTGTTGTCGGGGAACAACGCTGCCCCATTGCGGACACCTGGTGGCAGACAGAAACCGGCGGACTTCTCATCACCCCCTTACCCGGGGCTATGCCATTGAAGCCCGGCTCGGTCGCCAAGCCCTTCTTCGGCGTGGTTCCGGCAATCGTGGATGAGAAAGGGAATATTCTCGATGGAGCGGCCCAAGGCCGGCTGGTCATCACCAGGCCCTGGCCTTCCCTGGCTCGCACGATCCATGGAAGTCATGAGCGGTATCTCAAGACCTATTTCGCGAGATTCCCCGGTCTCTACGACACTGAGGACGGTGCCCGGCGCGATGCCGACGGCTATTACTGGATCACGGGGCGGATCGACGATGTGTTGAACGTGTCGGGTCATCGCATGGGGACCGCCGAGCTGGAGAGCGCGCTGGTCAAGTATCCGGATGTAGCCGAAGCCTCCGTCGTCGGGTTCCCCCATGACATCAAAGGACAGGGAATCTATGCCTATGTCGTATTGAAAGA
>JAOUEB010000397.1 GCA_029858925.1 Nitrospira sp. | reverse complement strand
CGGCGACGTTGAGCAAGGCGCCAGGGACGGTCGGCGGGAGGAGGATGCCGACGTGACGCTGGTCCTCCCAATATCCTCGAAGCGTTCTCGCGAGCGCGATGGAGCCGATCAGGGCTTGGAGCGACGACACGCGAGGCCTGGTTTGGTCCGCCATGGCGAAGCGGAAGGGGTGCCGCCTCGCAGCATGGATGAATTCTCGGTGCAACGTCCGGCGGCCGGATTTGCGCAGATGCCAGGCGTCCTCACCGAGCCGTCGAATTGCGTGTCGGAGGTCGTATGCCGTCGTATCGGACGGGAGCGGAGAGCCAAACGATACTGTCAGCGGGTAGGGAATGCGTTCAGGCCATTTCGTGAGGAAACGCCCTCGCTCGAAGCTGAAGATGCTGCCCCATAAACGGTCCAAGTGGACGGGGATCACGGGCACCGGACGCCCCTTGACGATCCGTTCAAACCCGCGCCGGAAGGGCAAGAGCGTCCCGGTTCGGGAGATCTGGCCTTCAGGAAAGATGCAGACGATCTCGCCCTCGTCGAGAGCCTGTCCCGCGCTACGCAGGGCGCGAAGAATCTCACGTGGGCCGCCGCCCGATGAAATGGGAATGACGCGCATCACCGTCATCAGCCACTTGAACAGAGGGTGAGAGGCATAGGCGGTATCGACAATGAACCGGATGGGGCGATCGACCGCAGCCATGAGCAGGAATCCATCGACAAACGACATGTGGTTCGGCACGAGCAGCGCGCCTCCAGTATGCGGAACATGGTGCTGGCCGACCAGGCGGAGGCGATAAATAGTGTTGGTGAGGATCACGAGGACCAACCGCAAGAAGGCATCGGGAAGAAGCCACAGCGCCCAGGCGGTGCCGCCGATCGTCAGCGCGGCCGTGGCAAGGAAGATGTTGCCGTTTGAGAGACCGGCGCCGGCGAGCGACCCGCCGGCCAGCGACCCCAACAGGATTCCGGTAAAGACACAGGTATTGGAGAACGAAATGACGGCCCCGCGCCGATCCGCCGGCGACTTCCACTGGAGAATGGCATTCAGCGGCACGAAGATGAAGGCGCTGGAGACTCCAAGGATTGCCATGATGAGGAAGGTTCCCCACAAGGAAGGCTTTACGAGGCCGATGAGCGACAGGGCGAGAAATACTCCGATCGCTCCCAGGGGGATCAATCCGTACTCGACCCTGTTTTGAGAAATCCGCCCGACCAGCATGGCGCCAAAGCCGATGCCTACCGATAACAATGTGAGCGGGAGCCCCGACATGGCGTCCGAAAGATGAAGGACTGCTTTCGCGTAGACGAGGACGTTTTGGGCGAAGAGGCTGGCAATGGTCCAGAAAAAGATTTCTCCCGGAATGGCCATGCGCAGCATCCGTTCCGCTTGAATGGCGGCCCAGGCGCCTCGGATCGTGAAGCCTACGCCGCCGGTCGCGCGAGCCGGGGGCACCATGGGAACGGCAAAGGCGGCCAGCAGGCCGATGCCCGACAGGGCGGTCAGAGCCAACGGCGCCAGCCATGTTTGATCGCCGGACATCTGTAAGAGCAACCCTCCGGCAGCAGTCCCGGTGAGAATGGCGGCAAAGGTCCACAACTCCAACAGGCCGTTGCCGGCGGCGAGGCGTTCATGCGGGATCAGTTCCGGGAGGATGCCGTATTTCGATGGGCTAAAGAGCGCGCTCTGCGCACCCATTGCGCACAAGGCAATCAAGGCCGGTATGCCGCCGGCGGGGTTGAGCCAGAGTGCGGCAGTGGCGGCGCCCATGAGAAGGACCTCGACGATTTTCATCGCAATGATGACCGCGCGTTTGCTCAGCCGATCGGCCAGCGTTCCGCCGATCAGGGAGAGGAGCACCAACGGCAAGGTGAAGATAACGAATGCGATCGCTGTTTGCGTTTGGGCGGCTGTTTCCAGCTCAGGGCCGGGCGCCATGTGGGCGGTTGCCTGATGGATGGCCAGCAGGGCGACCGTCAGTTTCCAGGCGTTGTCGTTGAACGCGCCGCAAAACTGCGCGACCAACAGGCCGCGAAGGGGATGAGAAACCGGCTGAGATTGAGCGTCGGTGGATGAAATAGAGGCCTCCTGAGAAACGGTCCGGTTGCAGTGTGCCAGTGTTTACGATAGCAGGCAAATACTTCCTGCAGTTGTCCATGCAGTGAGGGGTAAGGGGTAAGGAGTTAGGGGGACTGGTAAGTGGTGAACGGCGAGTGGCAAGTGGCTCGGATCGAATGACGACACAAGACCAGACGGACCGAATAGACCAGATAGACCACGTTCGCTGAAAGCGCCGGAAGCTAGGGCCGGGCGATGGGGATCGTGAAGGAAAAGCAGCTCCCTTCGCCGAGGGAACTCTCGACTCGGATCGTCCCGCCGTGCAGTTCAACCAAATTCTTGGCGATGGCAAGTCCCAGCCCCGCGCCCCGCGCTTCTACGGGAGCCGACTCACCCCGATAGAATTTCTCGAAAATCTTGTCCAGCTCATAA
>JAOUEB010000398.1 GCA_029858925.1 Nitrospira sp. | reverse complement strand
ATCGGCGATGCGATCATAGACCGGCACATGGAGCTCGTGGGCCCGTTGGAGTCCCGGCGCAGCTGGATTCCTGTCGACGATGCCGACCACCTCGATCGTACGCAGCTGGTGGAGCAGATCGAGCAGCGCAGTGCCGCCTCGGCCGGCGCCGATGATCGCAACCCTTGTGGCAGGGGTGGGCGTCACAGACGCCACCCCTGCCATCCCTTCCTGGTCGGACCGGCGGTCGGCTGCATCAGATGGAGAAGCGGGTGGGAGGCGCGCTCCGTCCGATGTGGAGAGATTCGAGATCATCACAGATGCGCCAGTTCGCGCTGTTCCATCGCGCGCGCGACGGAGGCCTTGAGCTTGTCGCCTTCGACTGGTTTCACGAGGTAATCGACGACGCCCTGCCGCAGCAGAGACGTGGCCATGTCGGTATCCGGGAACCCAGTCAGGACAATCAGCGGCACACGCGGATAATTTTGGCGGAAATAGGCAATCGCTTCGATGCCGTTGACCTTGGGCATTCGAATGTCGCAGATCATGACATCCAGCAAGAGCCGATTCTCGCCGGCGTTGATCGTTTCGATGGCTTTCGCCCCGTTCTCCGCCTCCAGGACATCGTACCCGGCCTTTTGGAGCGCCATGCGGACGACCTTGCGGATATCCGGTTCGTCGTCCACGATCAGCACCCGGCCGTTGCAGCCCTCACCCCCGACAAAAAAACCAGATTTGAACTCGTTCATGGCGACCTCCTGGTGAAGGGTAGTTGGGTGGTGGTTGTGTTATGTGGCATTGTCTGATTAGGGAGGAAACGCAAGGCTTATGCCGACACAGGACAGGCGTTCATATGGTTGAATTTCAATCAGTTGGTCATCCAGCATCTCGTACAGAGCCAAACCGTTGGTTTAAGAGCACCACCAGATGGTGAAATCCACCAATCCCAGTGGCACATTGCCTTTCTGGAGCCATTTCGGCTAGGGTGTTCAAGGGTAAGAGCAGGGAGGCAGCTTGATTACACCAGACGTATTGACCGACTATGTCCGTAAGAGCATGCCGGATGCCGTGGTGACGGTGACGGATCGTACAGGGACGATGAATCACCTCAAGGTGAGTGTTGTCTCAGCGGCGTTTGCCGGAAAAAATCTTCTTGACCGGCATCGCATGATTTATCAGGCACTGGATGTGCCGATGAAAGATGGGCGTATTCATGCCCTGGAATTGACCGCGAAGACTCAGGACGAAACCTAATCGCGCAGGGTGGCTGGTCGATGAGATCATGCCTATTGAAGGAGGCCGGACAATGGCAGAACCGATCGAAGAAGAAATTCAAAAAGAAGTGAAGGCCCACAAGATACTGATCTACGGCAAGGGGACTAAGAGTATGCCGATGTGTGGATTCACGAGAGAGACGATGCAGTTTTTTGACAAATACGGATACCCGTATGAACTGATCGACGTGCTCTCGCAGCCGGTGAAACGAGAAGCTTTGACGAAGATGACGAATTGGCCGACGCTGCCGAAAGTGTTCATCGACGGCACGTTCTACGGGGACACCGATGTGCTCGATCCGATGGCGGCCAAGGGCGAGATAGAGCCGCTGTTGAAAAAGGCGTTTGGAAAGTAAGCAGGGAATCCCTGCTAGTCTCTTGCTCCCCGAGCGCGCACGCGGGAACCATCACAATTGAAAACTATGGTCGGTGCTCGCTCGACGGGCGCAGTGAGACCACCAGGATGCCCTGCGTAGAGGTAGGGAGAGGGGGAGGTCTCGTTCGACTTTTCAATACCCACGTTTCTCGGGCTAGACGCAAGTCGTGTTATGCCAAGCCCAGTGTCTCAACTGGCCCCCCACCTGCACATCCGTTCCATCCGAGACTTGGAGATGAGGGTCGGAGTGGAGGGGAAAGGGTGAAGCTGATCTTTTGTCATCCGGTCCCAACGAGGGTCTTACGAACCTGAGGCTTCAATGACGAAGCGGCGAACTCGTACGATGTACGCGCTGTTCACGGTACTCGGCTTGGGCGCAAGCGCGGGATGCGCCATGGGGACTGCTCAATTCGATCGTGTTGACTGGGAGAAGGCGCGGCTCGTTGATCTGACGCATTCGTTCGGGACGGCGACGATTGTCTGGCCGACGGAACAGGATTTTCGGCTCGAAGTCCAACATGCGGGCGACGCGCCGGGCGGGTATTACTACGCTTCAAATCGCATCGAGATGCCTGAGCATGGCGGGACTCACATCGATGCGCCCATTCACTTTTCGAAAAATGGGAAGACCTTGGACCAGATTCCGATTCGGAATCTGGTGGGAACCGGCGTCAAGATTCAGGTGAA
Organism: Nitrospira sp.; assembly: GCA_029858925.1. Taxonomy (GTDB): domain Bacteria; phylum Nitrospirota; class Nitrospiria; order Nitrospirales; family Nitrospiraceae; genus Nitrospira_D. Next base: position 163 of record JAOUEB010000398.1, on the reverse strand, counting down.
GGCCCAATGCGCGCTCAATCGAGCATATCGAATCACCGTTCAAGATCTTGAACAATGGGAAACAGCCCAAGGGCGGATACCGGATCGGGCCGTTGTGTTACTGGATACGGGCTTTGCCAGATATTGGCCGTCGCGACAGGACTATCTGGGAACGGAATTGAGA
>JAOUEB010000396.1 GCA_029858925.1 Nitrospira sp. | reverse complement strand
CAAGCCGGGATTCGAGCGATCCGCCATCAGCTCGACACGGCCTTTCGAAACGGCCGTATCCACGGTATTGCCTCAGCGTTTGAGTTGTTCTATGAACGGCGGTGAGGAGTGAAGGGTGAGGGGCAAGAAGCACGCGGATAGAGAATAGTTTCGGCTTTTCCCCTAACTCCGCACTGCTTACCCCTTGCCAGCGAGAGGTCCTGCCACAAACTGTCCTGCCCGCATCACGCCCATGATCCGGCTGCGGTCGCGCAAGATCTCGATCCGTTTGAGCGGATTGCCGTCGATGACCACTAAGTCGCCCTGCATGCCTCTCGCGAGGGTGCCGATGGATCGCTGAATATTGATCAAGCGCGCGGCGGCTGATGTCGATGCGATGATAGCCTCCATCGGCGTCATGCCGAGCGCCACCATCCGCTCCAGTTCCTGAGCATTATCGCCATGGTAATTGAATGGTGTTCCGGCATCGGTGCCCATGGCGATCAGGAGGCCACGCCGATGCGCCTGTTTGAAGCTGACCTGATGGCGTTTCGTCATGGCCTTAGCCTTATCGCGGGCACTGTCTGGAATGCCGCAGCCAAGCCGGCAAGCGGCAGTGGTGGCCAAGGCCGACAAGGTCGGAACCATGTAGACCGCATGCTTGTGCATCAGCCCCGCCGCCTCTTCATCCATCAGCGTGGCATGTTCAATCGAATGGACGCCTGCGCGGATAGCGTTTTTCATTCCCGACGAACCATGGGCATGGGCGGCGACCTTGCGATCCGCTTGCTTTGCTTCATCCACTGCAGCCTGCAATTCTTCGATCGTCATCTGGGCCTGGTCAGGAGATGTGCCTGGCGTAAGAACACCGCCGGAGGCGATGACTTTGATGACTCCCGCCCCAGCGGCGATCTGATCGCGCACGGCCGCGCGGACCTCTTCGACTCCCGCCACTTCGCGGCCGATAAAGCGCGCATGGCCGCCGACCATGCAGATGGCATGACCTGCGCCGACAATGAGCGGTCCTGGCATGAGGCCCGATTCAATCGCCCGCTTGAGAGTGAAGATAGCGTGGTCGCGGGAGCCGACATCGCGCACCGTGGTGAATCCTGCCTCAATCGTCTGTTTGGCATGGTGCGCGGATTTCAACAGCGTGTAGGAGGAACTTTCAGTCTCCACCGCGGCTACGACATCCGGTTCTCCTCCCAGACAGAGGTGTACATGGCAATCGATGAGTCCGGGGATGATCGTCAGCCCTCGTCCGTCGATGCGTTGGGCCCCTTTTGGAATGGCGAGGTTTCGGCTGGAACTGATTGCAGCGATTTTCGATCCGCGAATCAGGATGGTAGCCCGTTCGAATGCCGCTCCGCTCCCATCGATGATGCGGGCTTGGTGGATTACAATCGTCATGACCTGCCCGTTGCGCTATAGACGCGCGCCGCTGCCTGCAGCGCCGCGCCAGGTGTTGAGATCCAGCCTGACCGAATGCCGAGATCTTCGAGTGCATTGAGAAGTGTCAGCACATTCCCCTCCGTACTGGATTCGCCCATCAGTCCGATGCGCCAGACTTTTCCCTTCAATGGGCCCAAGCCCCCGCCGATTTCAATGCCGAATCTCTGGAGCAACTGTGAACGGACTGCGGCTTCGTCGATGTGGACCGGCACTGATACGCAGGTCAGGGACGGAAGCCGGCGGCCTGGTTGAGGCAGAGGGATAAGGCCGAGCGCTTCGAGCCCTGCCGTGAGCGCCTCGCCATTGAGCTGGTGGCGGGCACAGCGGGCCGGGAGCCCTTCTTCCTCTACAAGACGGAGCGCTTCCCTCAACGCATAGAGCATTGAGATCGGCGCAGTGTGATGATAGGCGCGGTTCTGCTCCGTCCAATAGTCTGCGATGAGGCTCATGTCGAGATACCAACTCTGGCAAGGTGTCCGGCGATTCTTGATGGATGTGAGCGCACGGTCGCTCAGCGTGAAGGGTGATAGTCCCGGCGGACAGCTGAGACATTTTTGCGTGGCGCTGTAACAGGCATCGATACCCCACCGGTCGACTTCGACTGGGACGCCGCCCAGCGAGGTGACGGCATCGACAATCATGAATGCATTGTGGTCGCGGCACAGTCGGCCCACTGGTTCGATCGGTTGCCAAGCGCCGGTGGAAGTCTCCGCATGGACAAGGGCGACAGCCTTGACCGGACCCGAGCGCCGGAATGCCTTCTCAATGGCTTCCGGCTCGATAATTTCTCCCCACGGAGCCTCGATTCTGATCGCTTTTCCCCCGCATCGTTCAACGACGGTGGCGAGGCGCAGGCCGAACAGGCCGTTGACCCCAACGATGACGGCATCGCCAGGCTCCACGAGATTGACGATGGCTGCCTCCATGCCGGCGGAACCAGTGCCGGAGACTGCAATAGTAAACCGATTGGCCGTCGCAAACGTCTGGCGCAGCAGGGTTTGGACGTCGTTCATCACGCCGAGAAACGCCGGATCGAGATGTCCCATTAACGG
>JAOUEB010000017.1 GCA_029858925.1 Nitrospira sp. | reverse complement strand
GGCATAGGTGTGTGCCCGCCAGGGGGCGCGGTGTAGTCAGATTTCTCGTGCCGGAAAGATTCATGAATCTCATCAGAACATTGTTCAGCCGTCTCTCCGAGAGCCTGCTCTCGACCGGCTCTGGGAAACTCAGATCTGTCGGGGAATATGATCCCGCTTCGCTGCTTAGGCTTGTCTCGGATAAGCCGATCGGGCTGCCGTCGTTGGACCCTGGGATTCGCCGCTTTGCCGGCCACGCAGCCACCCAGCATGATGCGATCGACGACGCGATCAGGCGAAGCCAGTCCTGGTTTCTCGGTCAACAGCATACCGAAGGGTACTGGGTAGCGGAGCTTGAAGCGGATACGACGCTGACGTCCGAGTACTTGATGCTCCGCAGATTCCTCGACCGCGTGGATGCCGACCGCGAGCAGAAAGCCGTTCAGTATTTGAAGTCGATGCAGCTGCCCGACGGCGGCTGGCCGATTTATTACGGCGGACCGTCGGAGATTAGCGCGTCGGTCAAGGCGTATTTTGCGCTCAAGTTGAGCGGTGTTTCTCCAGATGAGCCGTTCATGGTTCTGGCGAAAGAGCGCATTCTGGCGATGGGCGGGGTCGTGCAAGCCAACGTGTTCACCAAGATCGCGCTGGCCTTGTTCGATCAGTACGATTGGGAAGGCGTTCCCCACATGCCCGTCGAGATCATGCTTCTACCGAAACGCTTCTATTTCAGCATCTACGCTATTTCGTACTGGTCGCGCGCTGTCTTGATCCCCTTGCTCATCATATTCGCGCACCGGCCTGTGTGCCGAATTCCCCATGAGCAGGGAGTCGATGAGCTGTACCTCGTGCCGCGCGAAGAAATTCGCTATTGGAAATATCCGCCGTTCAACAAGGACCAAGATTGGTTCACGCCGCACAATCTGTTCGTCGCGCTTGATGCGCTGTTGAAGATCTATGACCGGATGCCGATGCGGATGTTGCGTGAGAAGGCGCTGCAAAAGGCGTCGACCTGGATGCTGGAGCATCTCAAGGGATCGGGCGGGCTCGGCGCCATCTATCCCGCAATGGCGAACTCCATCATGGCGTTGCAATGTCTGGGGTACAGTGCGGATGACCCCTTGGTCGTGAAGGCGCTACGAGAAATCGAGGACTTGGAAGTCTACGATTCCGTGCAGGTCGACGGCAAACGTGTTCCCACCGTTCATCTGCAGCCCTGTTTTTCCCCGATTTGGGATACCGCGCTTCTTCTCAATGCGCTGATCGAAGCGGGGATGCCTCAGGATCATCTTGCTCTGCGGAAGGCAGGGGCCTATCTCATATCGCGGCAAACCAAGACGGTGGGGGATTGGATCGTGTCCGCGCCGACGGCACAGCCAGGCGGATGGTATTTCCAGTTTGAGAACGAGTTGTATCCGGACGTGGATGACTCTGCCGTCGTGCTGATGGCCTTGTCAAAATTGAAAATGCCCCAGACAGTGGAACTGGAAGATTCCCTTCGCCGCGGCATGCAGTGGGTCGTCGCGATGCAGGGATCCGACGGCGGTTGGGGCGCGTACGACAAGGACAACAACAGGGTCGTCTTCAACTACATTCCATTCGCCGACCACCACGCATTGCTCGATCCAAGCACGGCAGACCTGACGGGGCGGTGCTTGGAGATGTTGGCTGCGCTGGGCTATGACCGAACGCATCCTGCCGTCGCTCCGGCGCTGGCTTTTCTGAAGAAGGAACAGGAAGCGGATGGGAGTTGGTACGGCCGATGGGGCGTCAATTATATCTATGGCACGTGGTCCGTCCTGGCAGGACTTCGAGCGATCGGCGAAGACCTCTCGGCTCCCTACATCCGCAAGGCTGTTTCCTGGTTGGAAGCGAAGCAGAATCCAGACGGCGGCTGGGGCGAGTCCTGCTTATCGTATGCGGAGGCTGAGCATAGTGGGAAGGGGGACAGTACCGCGTCGCAAACTGCGTGGGCGCTTATGGGCTTAATGTCTGCCGGAACGGTGGATTCGTTCAGTGTCGCGCGCGGGGTGCAGTTTCTCGTTCGCCATCAATTGAAGGATGGATCGTGGGAGGAAGTTCGCCATACTGGGACAGGGTTCCCCCGGGTGTTCTATCTTCGGTATCACTGGTACTGCCAGTATTTTCCGTTGTGGGCCCTTGCCATGTACCGCAATCTTCGCGCTCGCGGAAAAATGCGGGCGGACGAACTACGCCACCACGTTCAGGTGGACGGATCTTACCGGGCTGAGCGTTGACCGCCACCGATTCTGCCTCTCTGACCCATGTGTTTCCTCCATCAGCCACGCCACCACCGAAACGAATCGCGATTTTCGCCGCCACCTTCTGGGAAATGAAGGCCGTAGAAGCGGCATTTCAAGCAGGGATCGAACGGCGCATCGATGGGATCTCGGTGCTGGTATGCACGGCAGGTCCCAGGGAGTATTGGCTGGCCCGAACCGGGGTGGGTCCTGCGAAGGCCAGCGTGGCTGCCGCTCGATTGCTGGCGCACCAACCGTTCAGTCTTGCAGTGTCGACGGGATTTGCGTGTGCGCTCATCAAGGCCGAAGTCGGCGCGCTCCTTGCTGGAAGGGATGTGATGCAAGCGGGGGGGCAAGGCGCGGATACGGCGCCGGCGATTGAAGTGTCCGGGGTCGAGCGTGATCGAGTCATGGCGCTGATCGAGGGCGCCAAGCCAGCCGGCCATGTCGGACGATTCGTCTCCACCGATCATATTATCGGCAGCGCATCTGAGAAACGGAGGTTCTCGCACAGCACCGGCGCGATCGGTCTTGATATGGAAAGCGCGGCCTTGGCGGCCGAAGCGCAACGCGCCCAGGTGCCGTTTGTTATTATACGGACGGCGTCCGATCTGCTGGATGAAGATCTTCCGCTTGACTTCAATCTTTTTCTAAGGCCCACTGCGTGGCTGAAGGGTGTTGGGGCAATCTTGGGGAATCCGTCGAGCGTCATAGGGCTGTTCCGACTTCGGCGCCAAAGCCAGGCGGCGGCCAAAAACTTGACCGCGTTCTTTCAACGCTATGCAGCCGGTATGTCAGCCGACGGCGGAGGCGATGGATTGCTTGTCGACCGATCATGATGAAGATACTGGAAAGAATCGGCCATTGGATTCTGGTCCGTGTGGGCGAAATGGGCCGGATGCTGATCTTTGTCCTCTCGTCCTTCGCGTGGCTTCTGCGGCCACCGCTACGGGGGGATCAGATCGTCAAGCAAGTGCATTTCATTGGCTATAAATCCACGTTCGTCGTGGTGCTCACGGCTGGTTTTACGGGCATGGTGTTGGCCCTCCAAGGGTACTACACGCTCCGGAAGTTCGGATCAGAAGGGCTGCTGGGATCGGCGGTCGCGCTCAGCATGATCCGCGAGCTGGGCCCGGTGTTGGCCGCGCTCATGGTCACGGCACGGGCCGGCTCGGCGATGACGGCGGAAATCGGCATCATGCGCATTACGGAGCAAATCGATGCGCTGGATACCATGGCGATCAATCCGCTGCAATACTTGATCGCTCCGAAACTTGTCGCCGGTTTGATCGGTGTCCCATTATTGGTCGCGATCTTCGATGTCGTGGGTATCTATGGTGGCCACTTGGTGGGGGTGGAACTCTTGGGCGTGAATTCGGGCTCTTACTGGAATTCCATCGAGTCGTCGGTGGAGTGGAAAGATGTGTATGGGGGCTTTCTCAAATCCATCAGTTTTGGTCTGATCATAAGCTGGGTCTGCTGCTACAAAGGATTCTATACCCGTATGAGCGCCGAAGGATTGGGTGCTGCGACGACGGAGGCGGTTGTGTTATCGTCGGTCCTCATTCTCGTATGGGATTATTTTTTGACGTCGGTACTGCTGTAAGCCGGTGCTACGGTTCCTCTGGTTTCTTTGGTTTGTTTTGTGCGGGAGCCGGAACCAGACAAACGAGACAAACGAGAATGATCAGACTGGTCGGGGTGAAAAAGACTTTGGGAGGGCAACCGGTGCTGCAAGGCGTCGATCTGGTTATCCCGCCTGGCAAGTTGACGACGATCATCGGCCGAAGCGGAGAAGGGAAGAGCGTGCTGCTGAAGCACATGATCGGGTTATTTCAGCCGGACGAAGGAGAAGTGTGGGTGGATGGAACAGAAATTTCGCGGCTCAAAGGGCATGCCCTCAACGAGGTTCGCAAGCGGTTCGCCATGTTGTTTCAGGGGGCTGCGTTGTTCGATTCAATGACGGTGTTCGAAAACGTCGCGTTCCCGCTACGTGAAAAACTGCGGATGAAAGAGCCGGAGGTCGCCGCGCGGGTCGAGGAAAAGTTGGAGCAGGTCGGTCTGGCTGGGATGGGGCACAAATTCCCTGCCGAGCTCAGCGGCGGAATGCGCAAGCGCGCCGGGCTGGCGCGGGCTTTGGTGATGCAACCAGAGATCATTCTGTTCGATGAGCCGACCACCGGCTTGGACCCGCTCATGGCCAAGTCGATTCACGATCTTATCACCGGCATGCAGCGGAAATTTGGTTTTACCGCCGTCATGGTCAGCCATGAGATTCCTGAAATCTTCGGCATCTCCGATTATGTCGCCATGCTCAAGCAGGGAAAAATCGCAGCCATGGCTGAGCCGTCGGAGTTTCAACGGACAAGCGACCCCGAAATCAAAGAATTCATTTCGGTCGGCGGCTCTGTGCAGCTGACTACGTCGCCCGCCTGTCGCTAGAGGAGTGCCACGATGGAGAAGACCAAGCTTGAATTGATCGTCGGCGCGTTCGTGCTCATCGGGATTGTCTGTTTGGGCTATCTGTCGATCAAGCTGGGCAAGTTGGAGGTTATCGGAGGCGACCGCTACGAGGTTGAGGCCCTGTTCAACTCGGCTTCCGGGCTGAAGTCCGGAGCGACCGTGGAGATCGCCGGCGTAGAAGTTGGGCGGGTCAAGTCGATTGGGCTGAAAGACGATCAGGCAATCGTCCTGCTGGCGGTTCAGAACAACATCAAGCTCTATTCCGATACCTTCGCTTCGATCAAGACCAGAGGTATCATCGGAGAGAAGTTCCTCTCGCTGTCTCCTGGGGGAGGCGGCGATCCGTTGCAAGCGGGCGGGACAATCCGCGATACTGAGTCTGGGTTGGACCTCGAAGAATTAGTGAGTCAGTACGTGCACGGCAAGGTCAAGTAGTGCGTCCGGGCTAGAATGGGTGCGCAGAAATGGTGTAACCCGGAGGGAAGGGCATGATGACGTCGATCGTGAATGGCCGGAACGTAAGCGCGGATGCGTCGCTGTCTCGCCGCGTGATTCCTCTGATCCTGAAGGTGGCGCTGGTTGCTGTGTGGCTCGCATCGGCGGCAGTTCCCTGCTATGCCAGCTCGCCGACGGAGTCGATGAAAGCAACGGTCGACGAGGTGCTTCGTATTATTCGGCAAAACGACTTGAAACAACCGAACAAGACCGATGAACGCCGGCAGTTGCTTGAACGGGCCATCGAGGCTCGGTTCGATTATCAAGAAATGTCGCGGCGCGCGCTCGGCGCTCCCTGGAATGCCCTCTCCGATCAGGAGAGACAGGAATTCGTCAGTTTGTTTCGAACGTTGCTGACGAATTCCTATTCCGACAAGATCGAAACATATTCCGGCGAAGGCGTACAGTATGTGAACGAGCGAAGGGAGAAGGAATACGCGGAAGTCAGGACGAAAGTGCTGTCGGGGAAGACGGAGATTCCCCTCGATTATCGTTTGATCAATAAAGCGGATGATTGGCGTGTGTACGATGTTGTTGTCGACGGCATCAGCTTGGTCAACAACTATCGCGGGCAGTTCGCAAAAATCATCAAGTCCTCTTCGTATGCCGACCTCGTCGAGCAGCTCCGCAAGAAATCCGAGAAGCTCAAGACGGAATAAGAGCGGTAAGAGCGTTCGACGAGACTATGAAGACGCCGGTATACAGCCTTGTCGTCAGTGTCAGCCTCGTGCTGTTAGGCTCTCTCTGCCCCTCGCTTCCGGACCGGGCTCAGGCGGATACCCAATACTTCCCTATCCCTGCCGTCAGTTCTAGTAAAAACGACGGCAACGATGTCGGCCTGATCGTGCCGGCCCTCATGACCGGGCCGGACGGAGATCTTAAGTATTTGGTTGCGCCGATGGTCATCTACAACTCCATCGTCGGCACTCGCGGAACCTTGAATCTGTTTCACTATCAGCCGGGCGGAAAGGAACTCAGGGGCATTGCGTCCTGGTCCGAGAAGATCGAACGGCGGTTTCTCTTGAGTTATGTGGACCCCGGTTTAAGCAACGGCCGGTATAGTGTGGCGGTGAGCGCCGCCCATTTCAAGAATGCCACTGTGCGGTTTTTTGGCCTTGGGCCTGGGACCGTACAGGATGATGAGACGAACTATACGGCCTCAGAAACGAGAGCCAACTGGAAGTTCGGGGTCTATGCCAATGAAGTGACGCAGATCGCCATCAGTCAGCGGTTTCGGCACATGCAGTCGATCCAACAAGGAGCGACCCAGCTTGCATTTACAGGAGACATGTTTCCGGATGTGTCCGGTGTCGATGGCGCGACGATTCTCGGTGAGCGGATCAGTTTCCATTATGACACGCGAAACAATCTTGTGACACCGACCGATGGAACGGCCATGACGGCGTATGCCGAGATCAACCACAACTTTCGTAAGGGCGCAGAGTCTCTGTATTCAAGGTATGGGGTCGAAATTAAGAAGATGTTTGCGAGCGAATCCAAGCGTGCGATTTTGGTGATCCGCGGCGACCTGCAAGCCACGATCGGCACGGATGTCCCGTTTTATGAATTGAGTTCGCTGGGCGGACAGAACAACCTGCGTGGCTTCGGGGTAGACCGATACATCGACAAGCAACTCATCGCCCTCAGCATTGAGGAGCGGATTCACGTGTTGCGAGCCCGCCTTGCCGGCGTCATGGCAGATTTTGAGATCACGCCGTTCATCGATACCGGACAGGTGTTCAACTCGTTCAAGAATGTGGGTTTCAGAGACTATCGCATCACGCCGGGCATCGGGTTTCGAGGCATTGTCCGTCCGAACGTGGTGGGACGAATCGATTATGGTTTTAGCCGGGAAGGGGGAGCGATATTTGCCGGACTCGACTTCCCCTATTAGTCTGCTTGAGTCGGCCGACTGCTCGCCTATACGCTTGACACCATTGAGTCCTTATGTGACACTTTACCCCGAATTCACATTTTTCTTGTTTCGCCGTGCGACCGCGCACCCGTGGCCTCTCAAACATTCGGTTTTCACGCACAGCTGACCAAGTAGATGACAAAGAAAGAAGGAGCGTAGGCTATGTCGATTCTGAAGAATATTCACAGCCCGGCTGATTTGAAGCGCTTGCCCATCGATCAGTTTCCGGCCTTGTCTCAGGAAATTCGCGAACAGATTATCAGCGCTGTCTCCTCAGTCGGCGGGCACCTGGCTTCGAACTTGGGCGTGGTGGAATTGACGGTGGCGTTGCAGTACTTGCTGGATACGCCTACCGACAAGATCGTCTGGGACACCAGCAATCAAAGTTATGCGCATAAGCTCCTTACCGGGCGTCGTGAACAATTTCATACGCTGCGGCAGTACGGCGGGCTGAGCGGATTCTGCAAGCGGGAAGAAAGCGAATACGATACGTTTAATGCCGGGCATGCCGGCACCGGGGTCTCGGCCGCCTTCGGCATGGTCGGGGCGCGCGAGCAGTTGGGCCAAAGACATAAGGTTGTCTGTGTCGTCGGGGACGGTGCGATGACGGCCGGAATGACGCTGGAGGGGCTTCACCATGCCGGCGGCCTGGGCAAGGACTTTTTGGTGATCTTGAACGACAATCAGATGTCGATCTCAAGAAATGTGGGAGCCATTTCGGCCTATCTCAGCCGAACGATCACGGGCGAATTCTACGGCAAGATGCGGGAAGAAACCGGACAGTTGCTCGGCAAGATTCCCCATATCGGTCCCGACATGCAGAAGCTGGCCCGGCGGGCCGAGGAATTGGCCAAGGGAGCGATTCTTCCCGGGCTGCTCTTTGAAGAATTGGGCTTCCAGTATAGCGGTCCCATCGACGGGCACAACTTTGAGCATCTCCTGCCGACCATCGAAAACGTCTTGAAGATGAAAGGGCCGGTCCTGCTCCACGTGATCACCAAGAAGGGGCTCGGCTACGAACCGGCCATGAAGAATCCGGTGTGGTTCCATGCCTGTCCGCCGTTCGTGCGCGAAACCGGAGTGCCGGCCAAGAAGGCCGCGCGCCCCTCCTATACGGCGATCGCCATGGACACGCTGGTCAAGCTGGCTCGCGAAGACAAGCGCATCGTGGCCATTACGGCGGCGATGTGCGAAGGCACCGGGCTGACGGCCTTCGAAAAGGAATTTCCTGATCGCATCTATGACGTGGGCATCGCCGAGCAACATGCCGTGACCTTTGCGGCGGGATTGGCGACGCAGGGAGTGAAGCCGGTCGTGGCCATGTATGCGACCTTTCTTCAGCGGGCCTATGATCAGGTGGTGCACGATGTGGCGACACAGAATCTTCCCGTCGTGTTTTGCATCGATCGCGGCGGACTCGTCGCCGAAGACGGGACGACGCACCATGGCGCGTTCGACTACGCCTTCCTCCGCCATGTCCCCAATATGGTGGTGATGGCGCCGAAAGATGAAAACGAATTGCAGCACATGATGAAAACATGCGTGCAGCACAACGGTCCGGTCTCCGTGCGGTACCCGCGCGGCGTCAGTCTCGGCGTGACGATGGACCCGGCCCCCCAGGCGTTGCCCATTGGAAAAGGGGAGTTGCTGAAGGACGGGACGGAGGTAGCGATTATCGCGATCGGCGTGTCGGTGTGGCAGGCCCATCATGCTGCGGAGCGTCTCAGCAAGGAAGGCGTGTCCACCGCTGTGGTGAACGCCAGATTTGCGAAGCCGCTCGATCACGAACTCATCACGGAGGTCGCGAAACGTGTCCGCTACGTCGTCACCGTTGAAGAAGGATGCAAGATGGGTGGATTTGGCTCGGCGGTGCTCGAAACGCTGTCAGAGGCCGGGATCAACAATGTGACGACAAAGGTACTCGGACTGCCGGATTGGTATATCGAACAGGGACCGCAAGACTTGCTGCGCGAGCGATATGGGTTGACTGCGGAAGGGATCTATCAGAGTGTGAAGGAGCTCCTCGGCAGTGCGCCGGCAACCGGCAAAGGCAGGTTTGCCGGTATTGCCTCTGGGAGCCATCTCCCGCTCGGAGACGAGCAGGGCAGCTAGGAGAATGTGAGAGGTTAGGGGTAGGTGAGCAGAGTCGAATGCATATAACAAGACGCAAAACTCGGCAGATTCAAGTCGGCAAGGTCAAGGTCGGTGGCGATGCGCCGGTGTCTGTGCAGTCGATGTGCTCAACCGACACGCGCGATGTGGCCAAGACCGTTGAGCAGATCCTTCAGCTGGAGGCTGCCGGGTGTGAAATCATTCGTGTGGCAGTGCCGGATGAGGAAGCTGCCGCAGTCTTGCCTCAAATCAAAGCGGCCATGACCGTGCCGTTGATCGCGGATATTCATTTCGATTACCGCCTTGCCTTGAAATCCGCCGCAGTCGTCGATTGTGTCCGCATCAATCCCGGCAATATCGGGACGTGGTGGAAAGTCGAAGAAGTCATCAAGGCCGTCAACGATCACGGCATTCCGATTCGAGTCGGTGTCAACGGGGGCTCGCTTGAACGGCCGCTGTTGGATAAATACGGATGGCCGTCGCCTGAGGCGCTTTCAGAATCGGCGCTCAACGCAGTGCATGCGCTGGAGGATGTCGGCTTCACCAACATGAAGGTGTCGCTCAAGGCCTCCGACGTCAAGCACGCTATCGATGCCTACTGGCTTTTTGCGATGCAGTCCGATTATCCGCTGCACATCGGCATTACGGAAGCCGGCACGGCTATGACCGGTGCCGTGAAATCCGCGATGGGGCTCGGCTATCTGTTGGCCCAAGGAATCGGCGATACGCTGCGGGTCTCGCTTGCCGCCGATCCGGTGGAAGAAGTCAAGGTCGGATTCGAGATCCTGAAATCCCTGGAGCTGCGGCACCGTGGGATCAACGTCATTGCCTGTCCGACCTGCGGACGGGTGGAGATCGATGTCGTGCGCATGGCGAATGAGCTGGAGAAGAAGCTCGGCCATATCAAAACTCCCTTGAATGTCTCGGTGCTCGGCTGCGTTGTCAACGGCATTGGAGAGGGCAAGGAA
>JAOUEB010000394.1 GCA_029858925.1 Nitrospira sp. | reverse complement strand
TCCAAGCGGGGCGACCATCAGCGACCAAGAGCTAAAAACTTCATATCTGTACGGCGCAAAAATAGGCCATTATTTTAGCAGGGCACGCTGGTTTGGCATTGAAGCGGAAATTTTTTATGGCACCCCTCATATCAAGCAACAAAACCTTACGATCCGGTCAGAGACTCCGATGACGTTGACTCCATCCGGCGGTGGACCGAGTACTCCCGCTGGATATGAGGTATCGGGCGAAATTCCGGGCGCCCATTTCCAGGTGCTGACGATTGCGCCTTTGAATGTGATGTTCCGCTACCCAGGAAAGAGGTTGCAACCGTACATCGGCGCCGGCCCCGGCATATTCATCGCTCAAATCAAAGATCATTCCGTTACCGAAGGCGACAACACTCAATCGAGCATGAAATTCGGCCTGAACGCGCTCGTTGGCATCAGGTACTACTTGACAAGACACGTGTCAGCGTTCGCGGAGGGAAAGTTCAACTACGTTCGCTTCAGCTTCAAGGAAAACCCCAATCTCTTCGGCTTCGACGCCACATACTTTCCCATTCACGGCTCCTTTGGCCTCAGCGTTCATTTCTAACGTTGCGCTCTCGATCGTACATCTAGCAAATCAGCATCGGTCCGTGTAGCGTATCGTGGCGTTTCAGGCTATATGGCATGCCGGAGAACGGCCGATGCAGTCCTGTCCCTCTTGTCATCATTCACAACCTGAGATTAATCGCTTCTGCACGCACTGTGGCCGGCGGCTCGATGGGAGCGGAGGTGAAACCTCAGCCGCTCGACCAGATGCCGAAACACCGGAGCAGTTGAACCTCACAGCGCTGTATGGAATGGTCGCAGCCCTGATCCTCGCTGTATTGTTTCCTCCTTGGGAAACACCACCCGATCAGCAGCCGGAGTTTCTTGGGTTGTCTTTCATCCTCTCGCCTCCGTCCCCTGAGGCCATCGTGAGCCGCATGCTCCTGACCATCGAACTGGTCACAATCGCGATCGCGGGCTTCTACGGGGCGTTTCTCTTGCGGAAGAAGTGATTGGTCAATAGTCACTGGTCATTGGTCACGGTAAGGACGGCAGCTCGTCTTTGCCTTGACCAATGATTCTGCTCAGTCGAGCGCCAGTGTCAGGCATTTCGCCGATCCGCCAGATTTCATGAATTCGTCGAGAGGAACCGAATGGGTGCGGTATCCTTTGGCTTGGAGAAGGCGCTCGGTCGCCGGACATCCGGACGGCAAGACGACATGGTTCCCAACGCAGACTGCGTTGCATGCAAACTTCAATGCGTCATCCTCTGGGACGAGCAGTTGCCGGCCCTTCTGAACTCGCTGGGCAATCGCGGTTTGCCCATAGGGATCGAAGGCTGATGGAAAATAGAGCAGTTCGCCGCCGCTCAAGGGGCAAAAGCATGTATCGAGATGGTAGAAACGGCTATCGACGAGTTCGAGCGGAATGATTTCCCGATGGAACAGATCGCTCAGATGGGGGAATGCGCGGATGTCCGATCGCTGGCGATACCCGCCGAACCAACAATCCGAAAAGCCCAGGAGGTCCCCTGCCCCTTCAAAGATTAATTCTTTCTCCAATGTCACGACGTTGTACCCATGTCCACTGAACCAGTTTTCAAAGTGCGCTTCCTCTCGTTGACGTTCAGGATAGCGGAAGCGGCTCACCACGGCCGTGCGTCCGACCACGATGCCGGCATTGGCCGTAAACACCAAGTCGGGCAGTCCCGCAATCGGCGTCATCCGTTCGATCTCCACCCCCACATCTTGTTCAAGGACACGCATCAGGCCGTGCCATTGCTGAACGGCTCGTTCATGGTCTACCCGATTGCTGAGCCGCATCCAGGGGTTAATCTCGTATTCGATTCCGAAAAAGTCCGGAGGGCACACGAGCAGGCGGGTCATGACGATCTTCCCAACAGTCTGGCCAGCTCAGAAAGGAACGACGCTGCGTCCATGACGAGGCCGACCGCTTGAAAGCTGCCGCGATCAGCCAGTTTGGTCGGCACAGAGGGATTCACGTCCACACACACGGTCGGCACGGTTGCCGGCAAAAGATTACCGGTGGCCACGGCATGCAGCGTGGAGGCGACCAGCAGGGCCAGCCCGACGCCGGGGATTGCCGCGCGCATGGCGCTCTGCGCACGAACGGAATCGGTGATTACTCCGGGAAGAGGACCGTCATCGCGGATCGTCCCGGCCATGATCACCAGAACGTTCTGCCGAACACAGGCCGCCATGATGCCCTGCTGTACGACTCCCGAAGTGACCGCCGCTTCGATGCTGCCGATCGCGCGAATCTTGTTGATCGTTCGCAAATGATGTTCATGGCCATGCGGAACCGCGCGTCCGGCCGCCAGTCCGTAGCCCAGCGATGTGCCGTACAGGTCTGCTTCCATATCGTGTGCCGCCAGGGCGTTGCCGCAGAATAGGAGATGAACGAATTCCTGTTCGATCAGCCAGGTCAAGGCATCCCGCCCACCGGCATGAATGATTGCG
>JAOUEB010000395.1 GCA_029858925.1 Nitrospira sp. | reverse complement strand
TCTGAATCCCTGACAGTCGCACATGATTCATGGGGGTGATAGTACGACGCACAGTCGGCCTCTCTCCCTCGCACGATGCGTTTCCCTGCGAAGGGAGCGTTCCGTCCTGTCATCACCGTGCATTGGCGCTCGGCATGGCCGTCGTCGTAATAGAGAATGACCCAGTCCCGCGTCTTCTTGAGTTGGTGCGCTAACGGGCTGTTTGAGAACAGGGCGGTATAGTGGCGAATGCCTCGCTGTGTGTGCAGAACCGGCAGCCACGCGTCCTTCTTGGGATTGAAGCGCCGAGGGGCGATGGTCCTGAGCTGGCCGGCCTGGGCTGACTCTCGGTATTCCCGGTCGACGTCCAGCAGTTCCTCGATCGACGGCTCCTGGGTTTCGCGGCTCACGGCTGATGGAGGCGGCCTCCGAACCCGTCCTAGTCTGGCCCACAGGGAGTCGATGATGCCTTGCAGTTTCTTGGGGCCGACTCCTTCGATGTCCGCCAGCCGCCCGTCGTGCGCCGCCATCTCGAGCTGTTCCAGCGTCTGGATATGCAAGTCATCGTGCAATCTGGTTGCGAGGGTCGGTCCGATCCCTGGAATCGACGCAAGAAGCGCCGTTGAGTCCAGCTCACCACGCAAGCGATCCAGCATCGGGAGTCGGCCGGTGACGACGAGCGTATGGATCGACCGAGCCAGGCTCACCCCGATACCGGGCAGGGCCTGGAGCCCGTCCGTGCCTCGCTGCTCGATAATCCGAGAGACGGGGATTTCCAATTGCTCCAATCTTTCCGCGGCGGTCCGATAGGCTCGAATGCGGAAACGATTCGCGCCCTGTTCGTCCAGGAGCAGCGCGACCTCCCGTAGCTTCTGCGCAATCTCACGATTCTCAGGGATATTCATGGGCAGCCAGCGTGACAAGCGGGAAAGGCAAGACTGGCACGACAAGCGACAACGAAATCTCTTATTTCCGTCATCGCGCTCCCGATGTTCCGTTGGCGTATCTTTCCTTTCTCGCTCGCCTCTCCAGTCTCGCGTTTCTCGCTGATGCGGCACGTCAGGCTTTTCCCGCGCGTCCCACCCTCACTCATAGCGCAGCGCCTCGATCGGATGGAGCTTCGAAGCCTTGTTGGCCGGATAGAGGCCGAAGAACAGCCCGACGACGAGAGAAAACAGAAAGGCGGCAAACACCGCGTTGGTGTCGATAATGGTCGGCCAGCCGATCATGGTGGTGAGCAG
Source organism: Nitrospira sp. (assembly GCA_029858925.1). GTDB lineage: Bacteria > Nitrospirota > Nitrospiria > Nitrospirales > Nitrospiraceae > Nitrospira_D. Next base: position 1,275 of record JAOUEB010000395.1, on the reverse strand, counting down.
CCGGGCAATGCCGATTCCGGTTCCCACGCCAAGCAGGCCGCCGATGGCGGTCATGATGATCGCTTCGATAAGAAATTGGAGCAAGATATGTGTCCGCTTTGCGCCGACGGCCATGCGCAGTCCGATTTCTCTTGTTCGCTCTGTGACCGACACCAGCAGAATATTCATGATGCCGATGCCGCCCACGATGAGCGAGATGGAGGCGATGCCCATCAGCATAAGCATCATCGTCCGGCTCGTCCCGGCCAGCATCTTCGCGATATCTTCCATGGTGCGAATGGTAAAGTCATCCTCCTCCAATTGATGCAGCCGGTGTCTCGTGCGCAACAGGTCCTTGATGTCTTCCGTGACGGCCGGGATGTCGTGCCGCGTCCGAGCGGCCACGAGGACGATTCCGACGGTTCCCAGAAATTTGGTCCCCAGGACCTTTCGTTCGGCCGTCGAGAACGGGAGCACCACGAAGTCATCCTGGTCCTGGCCCGTGATGGACTGACCTTTCGATGCCAGGACGCCGATCACACGGAGCGGGACGTTTCTGATACGGATTTCGCTTCCCACGACGTCTTCGCCAGGATCGAACAGGTTCCGGACGACGGTTTGCCCCAGCACCGCGACTTTGGCCGCGGAATCCAGGTCTGACTGCGTGAAGAAGTTGCCTTGTGCGATGGACCAGCTTCGAATATCGGGAAAGACAGGGGTCGTTCCGAAGACGATCGTACTCCAGTTTTTGTTTTCCCGGATGACTTGAAGGACCGATCGCGTGCCGTACATGATGGTGGTGACGCCCGCGACTTTCTTCTCGATCTCATCCGCGTCCTCGACGGTCAACGTGGAGACCGAACCGAGTCCGCCGCGGACTCCGCTCACGGTCGTTGCGCCCGGGACGATGATCAGCACGTTGGTGCCGAAACTGGCGATTTCTGACTGTACTGACGCGGTGGCTCCCTGGCCGAGGCTGACCATGGCCACGACCGCGCCGATGCCGATGATGATGCCGAGCATCGTCAACCCGGCCCGCAAGGGATTGCGTCGGAGAATGCGGAGGGCAGAAAGTATGGTGAGCCAGAGGAAAGACATAGATGGTCTATCTGGTTGTCTGGTCTAGTCGGTCCCTCTGGTCCATCTTGTCTGTTTGGTCTTTCTTGTCAGCCAGACAGGACAGACCGAACAGACCAGAGAGACTAGACAGACGACATGGGCCAAACAGACCGCTGTTCATTTCACTTTCGGTCCGATCTCGAACCCCGGCGGCAACTTCTTTTCGGCTTGGGCATC
>JAOUEB010000393.1 GCA_029858925.1 Nitrospira sp. | reverse complement strand
ATCGCCATCGGCACGATTGCGCGGGTGGAGGGCGAGGGCGCGCTACGCGTCACGGTGAAAGACGGCGAGGTGCGCGACGTGGAGCTGCGCATCTTCGAGCCGCCGCGGTTCTTCGAAGCCTTCCTGGTAGGCCGGCATTACGATGAGGTGCCGGACATCGTGGCGCGCATCTGCGGCATCTGTCCCGTCGCCTATCAGATGAGCGCCGTCCATGCGATCGAGCAGATCTTCGGCCTGCGCGTCGATGGCGCGCTACGGGATCTGAGGCGGCTACTCTATTGCGGCGAGTGGATTGAGAGCCACGCGCTGCATGTCTACATGCTCCAGGCGCCGGATTTTCTCGGCTACGACAGCGGCATAGCGATGGCGAAGGATCATCCGGCCGTGGTGACCCGTGGCTTACGGCTCAAGAAAGCCGGCAATGCGATCATGACGCTGCTGGGCGGGCGTTCCGTCCATCCGGTGTCGGTCAAGGTCGGCGGATTCTCGCGGGTGCCCAGCCGCCGCGAGCTGGAAGGTCTGACAGCCGAACTCTTGTGGGCGCGCGATGCGGCGGCGGAGACCATCCGCTGGGCCGCCACCTTCGACTATCCGGACTTTGCGCCCGACTACACCTACGTGGCGCTGCGTCACGCCGACGAGTATCCGTTCAACGAAGGGCGAATCGTGGCTGGCAACGGCCTGGACGTACCAGTGGGCGAGTTCGAACAGCATTTCACCGAACATCAGGTGGCCTATTCCAATGCCCTGCATTGCACCCTGCGGGGAGCGCCCTATTTGGTAGGGCCGATGGCCCGTGTGAACCTAAACCATGATCGGTTGTCTCCCATGGCCAGGGAGGTGTTGGCCGATACGGGCATATCGCTCCCGTTGCGCAATCCGTTTCATGGGATCATCGCCCGCTCGGTCGAAATGCTCTATGCGCTGGAAGAATCATTGCGGCTGATCGAACGGTACGAGTCTCCGCCCGTACCGGCGCTTCCGGTCACCGTCCGATCCGGCACAGGGACAGCCTGTACCGAAGCGCCGAGAGGGATTCTCTATCATCGATACAGAGTGGATGGGGATGGCGTGATTCGCGAGGCCAAGATCGTTCCGCCGACCTCGCAGAACCAAGGCCGTATTGAACAGGACCTGCGCCAATTCATGCCCCGCCTGTTGAATCTTTCCAATGAAGATGCGTCCCTCGCTTGCGAGCGCGTCATCCGCTGCTATGATCCGTGCATCTCCTGCGCGACGCATTTTTTGAAACTCGATGTGCAGCAGGTGGAGTGAAGTTTGTGTGGTGTGTCTCCTTTATCTAATTGGAGCGATCGAGTGGTCGGATATGCGGGATTAACCAGACAATCCAAACAGACGAAATAGACCAAAGTGACCATGGCTGCAATTCGTATTATCGGGATCGGCAACCTGTTCAGAGGGGACGATGCGGTGGGGCTCCTGGCGGCTCGCCGCCTGCGCGAGGGGTTGGACTCGTCGGTCGAGGTATTGGAAGCAGAAGGAGACGGCCTCGCGTTGCTCGATCTGATGGAAGGCGCCGATCAAGTGATGCTGATCGACGCGGTAAAGAGCGGAGGACATCCTGGAACGACTGTCCGACTCGACTTGTCGAAGGAAAGCCGCTGGGGGAGACTCGTTCCCCGTTCGACCCATGCCATAGGGATTGCGGAGGCGATCGATCTCGCGCGGACGTTGGGGCGATTGCCGAAGCGGGTCATGCTGTACGGCATCGAGATCGACTCCCTCGAATCCGGCGCGGCCCTTTCAGAATCGGTGCGTGGCGGTTTGGATAGCATCGTCGAGCAGGTGCTGAAGGACATCGAGGGGATTCCATGCACGAAGTGCATCTGATGGGCCAGGTCGTCAAGGCGGTGAACCAGGCGCTTCGGGAGGCCAATGGGGCGAAGCCGTCGGTGGTGCGGCTCAAAGTCAGCGCCCTTTCGCATCTCTTGGATCATGATCCGTCTCAGCTTCAGACGGCGTTTGATGTGGCCAGCCTTGGCACGACGTCGGAAGGGGCCACTTTGGACATAGAGAGGGTTCCGGTTGATGCATGCTGTCGGCGCTGTGGCGCAAAGTTGAAAGTGAGTCAGGCTGCTGCCGCGTGCAATGCCTGCGGATCGCTCGACCTCGATGTTGTGTCGGGACCGGAAGTGGTGGTGCATGACGTGACGGTGACGGAATGATCGCTGGATCGGCTGTGCGTGCCCAGGTGAAGATCGAGGGGACCGTACAGGGCGTCGGGTTTCGGCCCTTTGTGTTTCGAGTGGCGCGCGAGCTGGGCCTTAGCGGATGGATTGTGAACGGTGTGGATGGGGTGCTGATCGAGGTGGAGGGGACGGCCGACGCGGTTGACCAGCTGCTTCTCCGGATTCGAACCGGGTGCCCGCCCGGCGCGAACATCGAACGGATGACCCTGCGTGCAATCCCGGCCATCGGCGATGCGGCCTTTACGATTCAGTCGAGTCATGAGGCGGGCACGAAGCAACTCGCGATGTCCCCTGATCTGGCGA
>JAOUEB010000016.1 GCA_029858925.1 Nitrospira sp. | reverse complement strand
TCTTTGACCTGATCTGCATGGGCTGTACCGATATCAATCGCCCCCTGATCGACGACATGGCGGGGAGCGGGGAGTAATGGGAGACGTTGTTCGTATCTCGTGAAGCGTGAAGCGTTGAGATACGACGTGCAGCCTAGGCAGAGTTCTTTGGATAGGAATGTGTTCGCCCCACGCCAGCCATCCACTTCATAGCCGCACAGACATCAGCTCTAGCAGTTCGGACTTGATCTGGGCAGGTAATGTCAGCGTTCGACCCATAGCCGACCTCTACGACCGACGGCTATCAGGTGGTCCAATCGAATGACGGCACCATCGGGATCCCAGGGGTGTCAATTTTCCCAACATCCCCATCTGAAATGTCAGCCCAACGCTGGTCGATCTCTCACAGTAACAGGGTCAGATCTTGTATTGTGCATCACCGGTTTTCCGGAGATGCACGATGCGGCTGCTCGTTGGATAGTGCAGGCCATGGCCGGTCGATCTCGAACAGGCTGTAGCTATGCTCCAGGTGGGCGCAGCGAATGGCCTTATCCGCTGTGCGAAAGGCGGCACGGGAACGGGTGTGAAACAACTGGCTCAGCGCCAGTCACGCCATGCAACCTGCCTTACCTCACCGAGATGCACAACACAACATCTGACCCCAATGCTGTTTTCCTATCGTCCGCTTCGGGGATACATGGGTCCTGCGCCGTCGCGACGGGACGAGCGGGGACGACGGTCGATGGTGGCTTGGAAAGAACATGGGCGCGTTATTCTGATGACGGCTGCGGTGGGGAGACTTCTGTCGTGACACGTTTTATCTGGCTGATATATTTACCTTTTTAAGAGGGTGTCACACGGGATCTCTACCCATTCCGCCTGCCTGTGCTATCTTTATATGATGCTGAAAGGGAACGCGCCAGCAGACACGGGCGGATCATCAGAACATTCCCCGCAATCTGATGATAGATGTATAGATTGCTGTCGCGGTTGAGGGAATGTCGAGTCCGTCGCTATTGATTGATGCTTCGGAGACTGGTTCGCAGGCGTTGGAGAATACGAGCCTGCTGTCCAAAGGGAAGAGTTACGCCAAATGGGAAAGACTCTTGAGTATCTGGGATACACCATCCAATCCTCTCCGCTTTACCTGACAGACAGTGAGAAATGGCAGCTGCGCATCTTCGTCTCTGTGGACGGTCCCCGAGGCGTCAAGACTCGAGAATTCTCAGCCGGTGTCGTGTCTGCGACGGAGCAGGAGGCCGATGTCCACGGGATTACCTTTGGCCAAGGCCTGATTGATGGAAAGGTGGAGGGGCAGTCCGTCATGGATATGAAGACGGTGGATCGACGAATGACGCCGCGCCTCCGTGTGCAATTCCGTGCCACGTTGTCGAGTTCCACGAAGAAGGCAGGGGCTGGCGTCATACTTGATCTGTCTTCGGGCGGATGTCGCGTCGAGAGCTCTGTTCCGGTGGAGCCGGGCATATTGCTGGAGCTGCGCATCTATGCGCCAGACGTCGAATGGCCGCTCATAATTGAAGCGGCTAATGTGCAGTGGGTGAGTGGCCAGACCTTCGGACTGGCTTTCTTTCGAATCACGGAGACTGAGCAACAGCGTTTGGGGAAGGTGCTCAAGGATCTTGATGGAGGGCGGTGAGGAGAGGGCTGATCACTCAGCCTAAATGGCTGCCCAAGAAGTGGTCAGCTGCGTACGCTGTTCAAAACGGCCACCTAGTATGACGAAATCCAGCCACTCAACATGCGACAAACCAGCCAACCGAACTGCCCAAGGCGAACTGGGTTGGTCGAGTCATGACAGACTCCCCGACTCGGGTAAGGATGGGCGCTGGATTGGTGTTTTCTCGCTGTTCTGAACGGCTGCTTCCGACCCAAACCGGTCGATCACCTTATTGAAAAACAGCCATTTGCACCACCGTCGATGATGGGATATTGTTCAGGATCATTGAAGGTGTGTGACGCCGATAAAACATGGCAGATCCGGTTCTGGTGCGGATCAACCTAAACATAGTTAGACCACGCACGGCTGTGTTCATGACGCGCGGCCTTCCATTGGCAGTTTGGATTGATTTGGAAAGAGGGGAACCATGAAGATCTTCGTAGGCGGCTCTCTAAAGGACGTGCAACGAGACCCGGACTTTTGCCGCCAATTCGTCGTTGCTCTGGGGACTGCGATTGTGAGACAAGGCCATGTCCTTCTGACCGGCTGCAGGAGTTCCGTCGACCAGGAGATCGCCAGCGCAGCACAGGTGTGGCTAGCGGGCAACGCGGGGAACCCCAAAGACAGGATCATCAGCTATTGCCTTGAGAGAGACAAACCAGTTCACACGGTCGGCACAGTGCGTCGTTCGGCGCTGTCGGACTGGGAAATGAACCACGCCGATTTAGTCGTTCCAGAGCAGATAGCTCAGGCCGACGCCACGATATTTGTGGCTGGGGGTGAAGGTACGTTCTGGTCGAAGAATTGGGCTCAATTCGCGAGGAAACTCATCCTGGGGATCCCGCGCTTCGGGGGAGCCGGCCAGACCATCTACAACAAAGAGCGGGCGCGTCTCGCGGAGATCGCCTCCGCAGTAGCCGGCGATTACGAAACGCTTAATGTAATCACCGACGACATGTCCGATTATGCCACTCAAGTGGTCCGTCTCGCCGAGCGCTTGGTCCTGCCACGAAGCGTCTTTACGATCATGTCGTTCAAGAAGGAGTTTATTGACGTGTTTGATTCTTGCAAGGACGCGTGCCAGAAGTACAGCTTTGAAGCCGAGCGAACGGATGAATCTGCGTCCTCAGAGCCGATTCTTCCCCGTATCCTGAACGGCATTCGGAACAGCGCTTTCGTCATAGCAGACGTTTCCGAGCTAAGCAGCAATGTTTTCTACGAGGTGGGGTACGCAAAGGGTCTCGGCAAGGAGGTAATACTGATTGCCAAGAAAGGAACAGAGCTGCCGTTCGACCTCAAGGACCTTCCCACGCTTTTCTGGGAGACCCAACGGGATCTGAAGAAGGGACTGGAGGAGCGCGTCGAGCGCGTGGTGGACAAGTACGGCAGATAAGACGGTTTCAGGTGCAAGAGTTGGGCGACGGTCTAACCGCAGGCTGCAACGGACCTCGCATCGGCAGTGCTGCGCTTGCCATCGCGGGCCGTTGAGCCCGGTCGTTAATGCGGCAGGGCTCAGGACCGCTTTATGGTGGTACGACCTAGTCGTTGAACTTCCGCACTTGGCCGGGTGCCGCCGGTCGCACATGTATCTATATGGCTACATTGGGGGCGTCAGGGTGCCATCGTCTCGGCCGCGATAGGAACACAAGAGCCCCTGTCATGTTGTTACAGAACGATGCAGCGTGAAGCGACACTGCGGCGTGTTGATCGGCAATACGTTAGGAAGTTCTGAACGGCAGACCTGCGAGAGTCAATTTCCATCGCTACTTGCACTCCTTCCCGTTGAAGTAGAGACAGGTCGATTCGCCAGATTTGACCTTCCAGGTTTTGAGCACAGGCATCTGATCGTCGCTTTTCCAGTCCACTACGAAATCCACCAGCCCTGAAATCGGCAGCTTCTCCATGTGGGGTCGCGCGATTTCCGGGACGTCGATGTAGAACACGCCTCCGAGCTGGGAGATCAGGATGCGGTGGTTTTCTACGTCGATGTGAATGACGGGGCTGTAAAAGCTCTTATCCACGGCGAAACTCAGGCCGGGCAGGCCGACCATCAGTAGAGCGGCAAGAAGAATTGTACGCAGACTGGGCATGACGACTACTCCTGCTGAGAGGGACCAACAGTGCTGCATTATCGCATTCGATGCTCGGGAAGAAAACTGCAAAAATGTCAAATCACCGAACGGTGAACGGGGCGGCGGAGACCTGTCCAGATTTAATCCAGTAGGACCGAACATCCGGTGCCGCGTGCATGAGAGAAATCAGGAGATACGCGGGAATCGGCAGGTTGATCTTGGGCCAGATTTCTTCGTAATCAGTTGCGATCTTGATGTCGGTCACAGAGGGACGAGCCGGATCGTGGGGATGCGAATGGTAGACGACTTGGAGATCGAGGCCGTTGTTGCGCATATCTTTCTTGGCGGTTGAAAAGTCCTGCATGTCCATGACGAAGGCGATTTCCGCCCGCTCTTCCGGTGAGAGCCGCTCTAAGTGCGCTGCTTTGGCCGGATCGAACGAGGAGAGATTCTGCGCGCCTTCCATCGCTACGATGTTTGTGATGCGGTAGATCCGGCTCACCACGCCGCCGGTTCCGGCCAGGAGTCCGCAACATTCGTGCGGAGCCAATTCGCGCGCGTGGGCGATCATGTCATCGAGAATATGTTGGGGAATGACGAGATTGGTCACGAGCAGGTCAACGTCCGATTCTATCTTGCGTTTCACGTTTCACGAAGAACGTTTCACGCTCAAATGGTGCAACTTACGGCGTAGTCCATGCCGAGATCTGTGATCTTCGGATTCGGCCCGCAGAGCGGGCAAGCGGGATCTTTGGGCCGTCCCACCTTGCGGAATTTCATGTCGAGCGCGTCGTAGATGAGCAGCTTGTCGGCGATGGTTTCGCCGATGCCGAGCACTTCCTTGATGGCTTCAGAGGCCTGCAAGACGCCCATGGTACCGGCCAACACTCCCAAGACTCCTGCCTCCTGGCAATTCGGGACCAACCCAGCCGGCGGCGGTTCGGGATAGAGGCAGCGATAGCAGGGGTATCCTTGGTGCGGCTTGATCGTCGTCAATTGGCCTTCGAACCGGAACATGCTGGCTGAGATGAGCGTTTTCTTGGCGAAGAAACAGGCGTCATTGACCAAGAACCGGGTCGAAAAATTGTCTGAGCCGTCGAGCACGATGTCGTATTGCGAGATGAGCGGGAGAATATTCTCGGCATCGACCAGTTGATGATAGGCCTTGACCGTGATTTCCGGGTTGATAGCCGACAACGTTTTCCGGCCGGATTCCACCTTCGGCTGCCCCAGCGTGGCAGTCGAGTGCATGATCTGCCGTTGCAGATTTGACAAATCGACCACATCGCCGTCAACCAATCCGATGGTGCCGATACCGGCGGCGGCCAGGTAGAGGCCGGCCGGAGAGCCGAGGCCGCCCGCGCCGATCAGCAGCACTTTCGCGTGGCTCAGCTTCAGCTGGCCTTTGCCCCCGACATCTTGGAGGATAATGTGCCGGCTGTAGCGTTCGATTTGCTGTTCGGTCAGTTCCATAAGTTCCGTTAGGGGTGAAGGGTTAGGGGTATGAATCCAAGGCATTCCGCTCCGGACCGTCGCCTTACCCCGTACTCCTCATTCCTTACTGTTCACCAGTCTATTCCACCACGTTTAATTCGATCGGATCGACGGCGACGCCTTTTTTCCTAAGGCCGTCGACGGCCCGTTCGATCTCGGCGGTGTCGCCGGTCAGTTCCAGATCCATCCAGCCGGTCGTTTCGCGCACGTCGGCGCGGCGCACGTTCGTGACCACTTTAAATTCATGCCCGATCTGGTAGACGATCGGCTCTTTGATTTTATCTTCGGGAAACCTGATGTGGAAACGCAAGCTGGTCATGGCTATCCTCCCGCGATTGCCGGAACGATAGAGACTTCATCGCCGTCCTTGAGGGATGTCTCTTTTCCCTTGAGGAATCGAATGTCTTCTTCGTTGACGTAGATGTTGACGAAACGGCGCAGTTCCCCCGTTTCATCGCACAGGCGATCTTTAATGCCGGGATGCGAGCTGTTCAACGTCTCGATCATCTCCACCACGCTGCCGGCCGTGGTCTCTACTTCACCCTGGCCTTTGGTCAGGGGCCTCAGAGGAGTTGGAATGCGGACTTTAATCATGCGTCACCACCACCGTTCTTTCCCATTTTGAAAGTTTTTTGAAAGTCCACCAGGCTGGGCTGAATGCGAACCGGGCGCCCGACGGAATCGATGACGGCTTCCTGCGTCTTCAATCCGTTGCCGGTGATGTAGGCTACAGTCACTTCGTCTTTCTTAATGACCCCTTGTTTGACCAGCTTCTTGAGCACACCGATCGTCACCCCGCCCGCGGTTTCGGCGAAGATGCCCTCGGTCTGCGCCAGCAGCTTGATGCCGTCCACCACTTCTTCATCCGTCACCATATCCATGGAGCCGTGGCTCTCGGCGGTCGCCTTGAGCGCGTAGTAGCCGTCGGCCGGGTTGCCGATCGCCAGGGACTTGGCGATGGTTTTCGGCTTCACCGGCTTGAAAAAGTCGCGGCCTGCCTTGAAGGCGGTGGAAATCGGCGAGCAGCCCTCGGCCTGGGCGCCGTTGATCTTGGTGCGGACCTCGTCGATCAACCCCAAAGCCTTCATTTCGTGCAGACCCTTCCAAATCTTGGTCAACAGCGAGCCGGATGCCATCGGAATGACGACTTGGTCGGGAGTCTTCCATCCCAGTTGTTCCACTGTCTCGAAGGCGAGGGTCTTGGAGCCTTCCGCATAATAGGGGCGAATGTTGATATTGACGAACGCCCAGCCGTGCTCACCGGCGATCTCACTACAGAGCCGGTTGACGTCGTCATAGTTGCCCTCCACCTCGACGACGTGCGGCTTATAGATCAGATTGCCGAGCACCTTGGCGGCTTCGAGGTCGCCGGGGATGAACACGTAGCAATGCAGGTTGGCCGCTGCGGCATGGGCCGACACCGAATTGGCCAGGTTGCCGGTCGAGGCGCAGGCCACGGTTTCAAATCCCAGCTCACGGGCGCGGGTCAAGGCAACGGCGACTACGCGATCTTTGAACGAAAGGGTGGGGTGATTCACCGTGTCGTTCTTGATATAGAGTTCGTCCAGTCCGAGATAGGCGCCGAGATTGTTCGCGCGCACTAACGGGGTGAATCCGGCATGGGGCCCGACGAAGTTCGTGCCCTCGACCGGCAGCAGGTCGAGATAGCGCCACATGCTGTGCGGGCCGTCCTCGATCTTCTTGCGCGACACATTCTTCTTGATCTCTTCGTAGTTGTACTTCACTTCGAGGGGACCGAAGCACATCTCGCAGACGTGAATCGCCTTCGTCGGGTATTCTTTGCCGCACTCGCGGCAGACCAGCGCCTTCATTTTGCTCATTGCAGCACCGCCTTCAGCAATCTTCTGTGGTTAAGGATGGACCGCACAGCCGGCATAGGGATCTCCATCGTCGAACAATTCGGTGATCGTGGGGCGCTCGCCGCAGAGCGCGCAATTGGGATTGCGGCGGACTTTGATCTCTCGGAACTGCGTTTTGCGCGCGTCGAAATCGAGCATGCGGTTCGTCAGGGGCTTGCCGATGCCGAGGACGAGCTTCAACGCTTCCGTGGCTTGAATCGTGCCGATAATACCGGCCAGCACGCCGATGACGCCCGCTTCCTGGCAAGAGGCCACCAGGCCCTGCGGCGGCGGCGCTTTGAACACGCAACGGTAGCAGGCCGATTGTTTGGGGATGATCGTCGTGACCCGGCCGTCGAAGCGCAGAATGCCGCCGTGCACCAGCGGCTTGCCGGCGAAGAAGCAGGCATCGTTGATGAGAAACTTCGCCGTGAAGTTGTCGACTCCGTCGATCACAATATCGTAGTCGGTGAAGATCTTCAGCGCGTTCCCAGCGGTCAATCGTTCTTCGTACATCGAGACGATCACATCGGGATTCAAGGCTTGAATCTTTTCTTTTCCCGACAAGACCTTGGGCCGCCCGATATCCGCCGTGTGGTGGAGGATCTGGCGTTGCAGGTTGGTCAAGTCTACGACGTCGCTGTCGATGAGGCCGATTGTTCCGACCCCGGCTGCGGCCAGATAGAGAGCGGCAGGCGAGCCAAGACCTCCGGCGCCGACCAAGAGAATCTTCGCCTTGGCGATCTTCTTTTGTCCCTTGCCACCGACTTCCGGCAGGAGAATATGCCGGCTGTAGCGGTTGATTTGTTCTTCGGTAAATTCCATTTTTAGCTACCAGCCATCGGCTATCAGCCACCAGCTCAGAGCTGATCGCTGAAAGCTGGCTGCTGTCGGCTCAAATATTAAAGTACTTCTCGATACTGATATACCGCTCGCCGGTGTCGCAGAGAATCGTCACCACGTTGTTACCGGGCCCCAGTTCATCGGCGACCTTCTGGGCGGCGAACACATTGGCGCCGGCCGAGATGCCCACCAACAGGCCTTCTTGTTTCGACAATTTCTTGGCGGTTTGATAGGCCTCGTCGTCGGTCACCGTGATGACGCGATCCAGGATCTTGCGGTTCAGGACTTTGGGAATGAAGCCTGCGCCGATTCCTTGGATCTTGTGCGGACCCGGATCGCCGCCCGATAACACTGGCGACCCAGCCGGTTCCACGGCGACGACCTTCACGGCCGGATTTTTTTCCTTGAACACTTCGCCGCATCCCGTGATCGTGCCGCCGGTTCCGACCGCCGCGACAAACGCATCGATTTTTCCGTTCAGCGCATCCAAAATTTCGACTGCCGTCGTGATCCGGTGCATGGCCGGATTGGCCGGATTGGAAAATTGATCCGGCATAAAATAGGATGGATTCTGCGCCAAGATGCTTTCCGCTTCTTTGATCGAGCCCTTCATGCCTTCCCAGGCCGGAGTCAACACCAACTGCGCGCCGTAGGATGACAGTAAACTGGCCCGCTCCATGCTCATGCTTTCCGGCATGACCAGGATCAGCTTATAGCCGCGTACCGCCGCGACCAAGGCCAGCCCGATGCCGGTATTTCCGCTGGTCGGTTCGACGATCGTTCCGCCGGGCTTGAGTTTGCCCTGGCGCTCTGCCTCGTTGATCATGTTGAGGCAGATTCGGTCTTTGACGCTGCCGCCGGGATTGAAAAACTCGACCTTCCCGTAAATCGTCGCGGCGCCTGGCTTTGACAGCCGGTTCAACCGGACGAGCGGGGTATTTCCGATCAGCTCGGTGATGTCTTTGTGCAGCACCATCGTCAGCGGCCCCCTCCCATGTAGAACAAAAACTCAACCTGGTCTCCTTCGTTGAGGGGAGTGGTGCCAAGGTGCTCGCGATCCAGAACTTTGTCGTTGACCTCGACGGCGACCATTTGCGGTTCGATCTTCTTCGTTTTGAGCAAGTCGAGGACTGTTCCCCCCTGGACTTCCTCTGATTTTCCGTTGATCTTGACCTGCATGAATGCTCCCAAGTTGGCATAGAGATTAGGGATTTTGCCAAGCTAGCAAAGGCGTACGTTGCTTGTCAAGGCAACCGTGCTAGCTACATGGCCGAAGACGACGTCTTGACCGAAGACGTAGAGAATGTGATCCTTACGGGCGGCATCGTTGAGCGTCAGATCGATCGCGCGACGCGAGAGCAGAAATACGTCTTTCTCGGCAGAGATCTCGCCGGCGATCCTATAGGAGTAGTGGCCAAGATCGGTGCGGTAGGCAAGGTGGTGGTCCTAACAGTCTATCGAGAGGAAACGTCATGAATTGCCAAATCTGCGGCAAGAAGTCCGCTTCCATCAAGAAAGTAACCAAGAGCTTCGGTCGTGGTCCCCGCCTCGTCGTGATCGAAGACATTCCGGTGCTTTCTTGCAGCAGCTGTCACGAGTCGTAGGTGACCGCTGACACGGCGCGCGAGATTGATCGCATTCGCAAGAATCGCACTGCCATAGGTAAGGCGAAGCGGGTTCTTGTGGCCTCGTTCAAAGAGAGTGCGGCGTACCACTGCGTGGAACGGGCGCAGACGACCGCGCCGCTCACGCAGGCCGTTGAGGCTTCATGGAGGAACGGCCCGTGCTTCACCCGAATCAGTTTCAAGTGAACGAGGCTTGGATCGCATTCAAGTTGAACGATCGTCCGATCCGCACCGAACAAGATGGCGACTTTGACCTCATCGCACTCATGGATGCCGCGAGCTGCTTCATTCTGAGTTCAGCGCTTGTACCCGCAAATGGTGTTGAACCTGCGGATCTGGAGTCACGACGGCTGCTGCAGCAAGGCCGTGAACATAAGAAGCAGCTGCCGAAGACTCTCCTTCTTCCCTCTGGACAGCCCGCACAGTTCTTGGCGGCTGCGGCTCGACGGAAGGGCATCGAAGTCGTTTGCGTTGAAGAGAATCAGCTCTTGATCTTCATCGGCGAGGCCCGGGAGGGGTTCCGAGAGCGATTCGGAAGCGGGGACGCACGGTGAAGCCTAATCAGTTGATCGAGCGGATAACTTCTTGGAAATAGGGACATTCTGATTTTCTTGATGCGGGAGTAAAAGTAGGGGCGGTGTTTGTCAACCTAGTTGTCGCGTCTCCCTACACGCCACATTCTTACTGACTGGCCGCTGCCTTGGTGCGGGTTTCTGGGTTTAACCACACTGTCCCGATCGGCGTCCAATTGCGGATCTGGC
>JAOUEB010000392.1 GCA_029858925.1 Nitrospira sp. | reverse complement strand
GGAGCCACCTCGTACAGCACTTTGCCTTTTTCAACGGGTGAACCGAGCGATTGACTGAGATCTCCTGTCACGACGATTCCGTCGAACGGAGCCACAACCCGGGTGTGCGCGAGTTGATCGTCCAAGAGCGCGACTTCCGACTGCGCCTGGTGCATCTGCGCCGTAAGAATTTCCGCTTTGGCCGCCTCTCGCTCCGCCATAGCCTTGTGGTATTCCTTTTGATATTCCTCAAGCTTGCTGAGCGCTTTCAAGCGCTCGAGCTTCAGCTCCCGCTCATCGAGTGTGCAGAGCACCTGGCCCGAGATTACGAGATCTCCCGCTCTTGCGGGCGCCTCACGGATATAGCCGTCGAAGGGAGCCGCAGCAGCCCGTTGGATGATCGGCTCGATGACCGTCTTCGCCGCAACCCGGTAATCTCCAGTGGCGAACAGACAAAACGCGAACAGACCGGCCACCGCCGATGCGCCCAATTTCAACGCGACATGGCTGGGCCCGACAAAATCCTTGACGGTGTGCTTCAGCGATCCCCATGCCTTGGCGATCAACCAGCGATCCTCGCGCCGGTGAATCTCAAGCATCGGGCCGACCACGGCGGCAATGGATTTGCAGAGATCACGCGCCTGGCCGTCGAACGGACGCTCGCTCGGACGTTCCAGCAACAACGCACCCACCACCATCCCGCCTGACTCGAGAGGAAGGGTGCAGACCGTCCCCGCACCGTGCTCCTCCGCAAACTCCGCATGCGCGTGCGCGACGACTCCCGGCCCATCGGCTGCGACCGGATAAATGATCGTCTCGCGCTGATCGATCGCTTCATCCATGGCAGCAGCGATGCTGCGCACGAGGTTGGCTTGTTGTTTGAAATCTGCGCTGTGGGACATGGCCGCAACCCGCGTCCGGCCGCGCTTGATGAACCCCAAACTGACCCGATCGCATTCGAGCTTCGTGGCCAGCGTAGTCACGAGCGCCATGGCGGCGGCGTAGAATCGATCATGGCCGACCGTAGTCGCCACAATATCCAGGGCCGTTTGGATACGCCCGCGCATGGCCGCCTCAGAGGCGATGGCTTCGCGGGAGAACAACAGCTCGAGCCATGCGGCGCCCCAATGAAGCTGGCGCATCGAGCTCTGGAGAGAAAGGTCCGTGTCGGGGAGAATCTCCAGGACAACAGCGCCATGCAGCGCCCCCCGAACCTCGACGGGATAGCCGATTTCAAAATAGCGTGCGGTCTCAAGGGTCTCAGCCTGGCCAGTTTCGCCTCGGGAAACCAGCCCTCGCCGCTCAGACAGCGTGCGTTCAGCGGTTTTCGTCAGGTGTTTCAGATTCCGACGGCCGACCGGCCAGGTGGCGACCGGCCGGAACGGCCCGCTGTCGGCTGGGCCAAGCAGGACCATGCCTGCCCGCACCCCTTGCATCATGCGGCATTCTAATGCCAGCCAATGCTGGCAGAAGGCCTCGACCGTCGAGGCCTCCGCAAACTTGGTCCAGAGGACTTGGTCGGATTGCGCATCGGGCTTCGGTGCCGCGCCTGAGACCGTATCGGGTTCTTCTCGAATATGGCCCTGGTGCGTCTCAACCTGCTCGGCCATTCCGTTCCCTCATTAGCCATGATAGACACTGCATCCTCATCGGAAGACGGCGTCTTAGGCGGCAACACAGCCCTACTTGCCGGCAAGCTTTTCGGACTGTATCGCGCCGACATCCATCGAACCGAACCGTCCTTCGTACTGCTTGATGACCGAATCCAAAAGCATCGCCAATCGCTTGGCCGCAAAGGGACTGAGGATGATGCGGCTGTTCAACTTTACGCGCACCTCGGACGCATCGCGCTCCCAGGCGTTGTTCATGCCAAACACGAGCACAACTTCTTCGCGTGAACTCGACACATTGCAGACGTTGGCATAGGCATTGGTAATCCCCGTATCGTCGAACTTGACGGTGGGTCCAGCCGCGCTTTTGGGAACCTCGGTCTTGGCTTCTGTGTCTTTCACTGCCATAGCTATCCTCCCTTGTGATTAAAGGTGATTGAGATCGGTCGCTTTCTGATCGGTTAGACTGAGCCGGGGAGAGTTATGTACATTGAACTCAGTACGTGTTATGCCTCCAACTCAGGTTCCCTCTGCACAACGCTGCGATACTTAGCATATCTTTCCTGCTTGAAACGACCCCCTATTGGAGGTATGACAATCGACGGCATAATAGACCTCCGCGCGAAAACATTGATGCTCCAGGACTTGCGTCTAAGGTCTTGTTAATGCAATGAAATGTTTTCGTTTCGGGTGGCTACGTATCCGTAGCGTAGAGGGGGAAGTGCTGGATCGGCTGCAGGTGCGGGATAATTCTACATTTGTATCCTGTAAGAACTCCTTATTGAGGCGCCAGGTAATCTCCATAACATGAGATCATAGCCGTGGCAGCGCCGGCCTGCCTGGTGGTTCGTATCTGTCCTGACGATGCGCTGAGCCTCGTTGCCTGACTGGTGACGTGATAGACAGCGCGCGCAAACTCCATCCGCAGGGAGCGGGCTATGGGC
>JAOUEB010000391.1 GCA_029858925.1 Nitrospira sp. | reverse complement strand
CAGCTCGCGCATCAACAGATGCTGTACCGGCGCAGAGGGCAACATGGCCCCGATCGTCCGATTCCCCGGCGCAATTCCCTCAGCCAGGGAAGTCTGTTCTCGCCGCTGAAGAATCACGACCGGGGCAGCCGGCGAGGTCAACCACTCTGCTTCGCCCGGCGACAGGTCGCAAGAAGTCCTGATCGTCTCCAGAGTTGGAAACATCACGGCAAATGGTTTGTGTGCACGACGCTTGCGCGCTCGCAGCAACTGTACTGCCTGTGCGGACGTGGCATCGGCCCACAGATGAAATCCGCCGATCCCCTTCACCGCCATGATACCGCCGTCCCGGATGATCCGGCACGTCCGCTCCAGCGCCTCCTTCCCTTCCGCTAAGACCTGCCCATCGGCGCCCCATAGGGCGACGGTCGGGCCGCATGCCGGACAGGCAATGGATTCCGCATGAAACCGCCGATTGTCCGGCGCATCATACTCGGCACGGCAGTCCTCGCAGAGGGCAAAGCGTGACATCGTCGTGTTTGCCCGGTCGTAGGGGACTGATGTCACCATACTCATGCGTGGACCGCATCGCGCACAGGAGAGCCAGGGGTAGTGAAACCGGCGGTCGGTCGGGTCGAATAATTCGGCCAGGCAGTCGGCGCAGGTCGCGAGGTCCGGAGCGATCGCGAGTTGCTTCGTGCCTGCCTCATGACTCGGCTGAATCGTAAAGGCAACATCGCCAATGGCTGGGATCGAACGCAGCGTCATCCGTTCAATGTTCGCGCCGGGCGGACAACCGGTGCGAAGCCGGTCGAGCAGCCGGTCGACCGCCTCGGCCGTTCCTTCCGCCTCGACCAGCACCCCCTCCGTCCCATTCATGATCCATCCGGCAAGGCCCAACTCTCGCGCCACTCGAAACACGAAGGGCCGAAACCCGACGCCCTGCACGACCCCCTCGATCTTCAGCTGAATACGCACCGCCAATCCGGTGATCATTCCGTCACCGTCACGTCATGCACCACTACTTCCGGTCCCGGCACGAAATCGAGATCGCGCGATCCGCAGGCTTCGCACGCGGCATCCATTCGGCTCACTTCGAACTTCATGCCGCAGTGCCGACAGGCCGCATCGGCCGGGACCCTCTCAATCTCCAAAGTGGCCCCCTCCGCCATCGTACCAGCGCTGGCTATCTCGAATGCGCTCTGGAGCTGCGACCGATCATGATCCAAGAAGTGCGAGAGGGCGCTGACTTTGAGCCGCACCACCAACGGCTTCGCCCCATTGGTCCCACGAAGCGCCTGAGCCACCGCCTTCACGACCTGGCCCATCAGGTGCAGCTCGTGCATCGTGCCTTCTCGACTTCCCGGTATACCTGCTCCACAACACGATCCAACCCACCGATTACTGATGCTGTAAGTCCTGCCCCGGACTCAAGGGATTCGATTTCGATGCCGTACAGGATCATGCCCTTTGGTAATCTTCCCAACACGCGCGCGAGATCGATCGCTTCCGCAATACCCAACGCATGGGTCGAACAGGGAACGAGTCTCCCCCAGCGGCTTTCCACCGACAGGTCGAGGCGAACAGTTGCTCCAGACTGCCCCCCACCTTTCACCGCGTCGATCAGCATGACCTGATCGGCGCCTTCCATCAGATCAAGCAGCGCCAGGCCGTCTCCTTCCGCTTCGAGCACCTCCACCGACCCATCCAGCCGCTCACGCAGGCGGCGAGCCGCCAGAAGGCCGACTGCGTCGTCGCCTCTGAACAGATTGCCGATCCCGATGATTCGAATTGTAGCCATGGTCTCTTTGGTCTGTCTCGTTTGTTTGGTCTATCTCGTCTGTCTGGTTGATCTCGTCTCTCTGATCTGTCTGATCTATTTGGTTGATCTCGTTCGTCTGGTCGACAGAATGTTGTTCGACATCACGTACACCGGAAGCCCCACAAGATGCTTATTCGCGCTCAATGGCTAAGCGCAAGAAATGCGTCGCGCAGGAGATGCACGGATCGTAGCAACGGATGACGCGCTCGCAGGCGAGCGACGCATCCTCGTTGGAAAGATTCAACAGGCGGGGCATGAACTGGCGCAGGTCCTGCTCGATGCGGCCTTGGTTCTGCGAGGTGGGCGGAACGATCTTGGCTTCACGGACTATGCCCGTGTCATCTATCCGATACCGATGATAGAGAATGCCTCTCGGCGCTTCGGTACAGGCCGTCCCCGTGCCGGACCGGACAGCGACCGGCAGCGCCGGTGCGGGCGGAGACTCGTACCGTTCGATCAGCCGTAGCGACTCCTCCAGCGCATAGAGCATTTCGACCGCACGGGCGATGATTCCATGAAACGGATTGCGCAGCGGCAGCGACACGCCAATGCCGTCCAACAGCTCACTGGCCAGTGGTGACAGACGATCATGGTTCAGGTTCACACGGGCCATCGGCCCTACCAAATAGGGCGCTCCCCGCAGGGTGCACTGCAGGGCATTGGAATAGGCCACCTGATGTTCGGTGAAATGCTGTTCGAACTCGCCCACTGGTACGTCCAGGCCGTTGCCAGCC
>JAOUEB010000390.1 GCA_029858925.1 Nitrospira sp. | reverse complement strand
AGAACAGCAGTCTAAGTCACCGACGGTTGAACCATAGTCTGTTTCATTGATCGTGCGCCTCTTTTCACAATCCTCCTGCCACTCGTTCATGTGGCGACGTCCAAACGCCGGGACTTCCTCTGCATCGGCTATAGTCTTTCTATGCCCCGTCGCTCCACCCTCCGTTCCTCTCGACGCAGACGACGCCCTTCCACTCGCCGTCGCATGCTCAAATCCATGTGGCGCTTTGCCCGATGGCGCTGTCGCGCGACCCGAACGTTCCTTCACGCGGTCTCGAAAACCCATCCGGCTACGCAAATTGCCGTCGGCGTTATTTTGTCCCTGATCCTCGTTCTGACAATCAACTGGATCTACCACGCCATCACCAAACCGACAGAAGTCTTTTTTCCCCTGGATAGATCTCTCAATAAGAGTGTCGCCGAGACCTGGCAGGACTATGGTCCGCTGTTTCGCGAACATGCCACTGCAGTCATCACACCGGAATTACTGGCTGCGCTCGCCCAGGTGGAAGGAAACGGCAATCCTCTGGCACGAACCTACTGGCAGTGGCAATTGTCGTGGAATCCCTTGAAGTGGTATGGACCGGCCTCAAGTGCGGTCGGCATGTTTCAGATGACCAACGGAACGTTTCGCACCGCGAAACGCTACTGCATCCATGATCATGTCGTGGCAGAAGACGGTCCTTGGCATGCCTGGCATTCGTGCTGGTTCAATAGTCTCTATACCCGCGTGATCCCCAGCCATGCGATCGAGATGACCGCCGCGCTCCTCGACCGCCGTATCGCCACGACGGTGAGCGAACACCGGCAGGCCACATTCAAACAGAAACAGGAGTTGGCCGCCGTCATCAACCTCTGCGGCGCACGCGCAGGCCGCGAATTTGCCGCTCGCCGTTTCCGCCTCACACCCCACCAGCGATGCGGCAGCCATGACGCAAAAATCTACCTCACACGCGTCGAACTCATGAAGCAGCAGTTTTCCAAACTGAATACCGTGAGTGAATAACGTGATGTAGGCGGCGCAACGATCGCGCAATACAAGCCGCCGCTCATTTGAATCCCACCACCATCCCGTCCGGCCCTGCCAATGGAGTGACCTGCGTCCGCTTGAACCCGGCCTCTTTCATCCACTTTCGGCAATCTGCGCCGGTAAAGTCGAAGCCGCCGTGCGTTTCGATCAGCATGTTGAGACTCATCAACAATCCAAATGCGTTCCGCCTTCGCTCGTCGTCGATGAGCGCTTCGTGGACAATCAATGCGCCGCCTGGCGCCAGCGCCTCATACGACTTGCGGAGCAACAACATCTTTTCTTCCAGATTCCAGTCATGGAGAATATGGCCCATGATGACCACATCGCAAGTCGGCAGCGGATCTTTGAAGAAATCTCCGGGATGAAATCGAAGCCGCTTCCCAACCCCTCGAGCCTGCGCATAGGCTTCGAATACCGGCTGCACTACCGGCAGATCCATCCCACCGCCGTTCAGATGCTTGTGCGCGAGGGCTACTTCTACCGCCAGGCCTCCCTGGGCACAGCCGACATCCACGAAGGTGCGATACTTCTTCCAGGGAAACTTCTTGGCGATGACCTGCGCGGACCCGATACTGAGTCCGGTCATGGCTTGCAAAAATCCCTCCAACCGCTGTGGATCGCCATAGAGGGTGCGGAAAAAATCCCCGCCTGTCTTCACCTCGTTTTGCGGCCGGCCGGTGCGGAGGCCGTCGGTCAGTGAGCCCCAGAATCCATAGAGCCGCGCGTTGCACATTTCCAATATGCCGCCGACGTAGGACGGCTTGTTGCGATCGAGAAAGAGCGCTGTCTCCGAAGTATTGGCGTAGCGCGCGCCGACTCGTTTGAGCATGCCCAAGGCAACCAGGGCATCGAAGAAATCCCGCGCGCTACGGGGATGCAATTGAAGGCGGGTTCTCAGCGCCTCCCCATCCAGCGCGCCTTTTCCCAATTCCGTGAACACACCCAGCTCGATGGCGCTCAGCAGGGTCTTCGATCCCCAGAATCCAGTGCCGAGTCGCAGAATCTTTGCCGGAGTCAATTTGGTGGTAGCCATCCCATTCTTTCGTCCTGTTCCCCTATCCTTGCCGTCGTGCCGAAACGTCAGTCCTTGAAAACACGCACCGGGACCTTCTGTCCTTTGATGCGGGTCCGGCTGAGCGCCTCCAGGATACCCTTGGCCATCTCAACCGGGACGTCCACGATCGAAAACCGCTCTTCGATTTCAATCGCGCCGATCACGCCGGCGCTGACCTTGGCTTCGTTGGCAATGGCGCCGACCAAATCTCCAGGCCTGATGCCGGACTCTCGTCCCGCTCCGACATACAAGCGCGCCATTCCTGGTTCGCCCCCACTCCGCGCTGTTCTGCCTGCAGGCAGCCTTGTCCCAGGCCGCATAATGAGGCGCCCTGGACGATCTCCTGCCTGGTGTCGTCCCGGCGGATAGGGCGTCGCGCGTGGCTGCTGCCAATAGGGCTCAGGAGCGCGGCTGGACTGGGAAGGGATCTCTTCCTCCGGCCGTTCGCCGCCTTG
>JAOUEB010000389.1 GCA_029858925.1 Nitrospira sp. | reverse complement strand
GAAAATTTCGGCTTCAATGCCAAACCAGCGTGCCCTGCTAAAATAGTGGCCTATTTTTGCGCCGTACAGATATGAAGTTTTTAGCTCTTGGTCGCTGATGGTCGCCCCGCTTGGAATATTGAGCGTCCCCGTTTGAACTGGCAAACTTGTCGTGGTCAGATTGCCATCTGACAACCCATTCCCCAGACTCGGAATTCCTAGACTTGGGAATGTGATTCCAAATTGTCCGGCGATGTAGGTCTCCGCATACGAATCGGAGACATTCGCGGCACCCGCAAATGTCAGAGCGGCCATCGATATTCCCAGGCTGCGGACGGCTGCGGGCATCCAGTTCATTACAAACCCTCTGTAGTTCGGCATGTTCCTGCTTCGATGCTAGACTTTACGGCCCTTCCGACAAAGCCATTTCTCAAATCCTGCTGGAAGGACTGAGCAAGCAATATGCCGCAATCAGCACTTTCCATTTCTATTCGCCAACCGCGCACTCCCCAATCACGCACTTGACAGAATTGGGAATCTCGTTCCATTCGTTGACAGACGCTCGATGCATTCCTATAATCCGCTCCGCCTAGTCGATCATCATCCATCGATGTCCCCCAACTCATGGGATTTTCCAGCATGCAGACCATACGCAATATGGGTGTGATTGGAGCCGGCGCCTGGGGCACAGCGTTGGCCAAACACCTGGCCGAGAAGGGATTGACCATTCGCCTCTGGGCTTACGAACGAGAGGTAGCGCAAGCAATCAATGCCACGCACGAAAACCCGATCTTTCTTCCCGGCGTGGCGCTGCCCCAAACACTCGTCGCGACGTCGTCAATCGCCGACGCGGTCGACGGCTGCGATGGTCTTCTGTTCGTCGTCCCCTCGCATGTGACCAGGCCGGTGCTCCAGACGCTCGCGCCTTGCCTATCAACGCCCATTCCCCTGATCAGTGCGACGAAAGGGATCGAGGAGGAGTCCGCTAAACTCATGACGCAAGTGATGGATGACGTGCTCCCGTCACCGATGAGGCCCATGATCATGGCCTTGTCTGGTCCAAGTTTCGCCGCGGAACTTAGCGCGGGAAAACCGACGGCGCTTTGTCTGGCCGGACGCGAACCGGCCCTTGTGCAACAGTTTCAGCACACACTCATGACTCCGGCCTGTCGCGTGTACGCCGATACCGATGTCATCGGCGTGCAGCTCGGCGGCGCGCTGAAGAATGTCATGGCGCTGGCGGCCGGTGTGGTCGATGGGTTGGAACTCGGACTGAATGCGCGCGCAGCCCTCATCACCAGAGGGTTGGCCGAGATCGTTCGATTGGGCACGGCAATGGGAGCCGACCAACGGACGTTCTACGGACTCTCCGGCATCGGCGATCTGGTGCTGACCTGCACGGGAACGCTGAGCCGGAACTACACGGTGGGAGTCCGGCTCGGCAAAGGCGAGCCGCTAGATACGATCGTACGCGGGATGCACGCAGTCGCGGAAGGCGTGCGGACGGCGCATGCGGCGTTAGAATTGGCGCGGCGGCATGCGGTGGACATGCCTATCACACAAGAGATCAATGCAGTGCTGTTCAACCAGAAGCCCTGCGGGAAAGCCGTCAGCGATTTGATGGCGCGCGATGCAAAACTAGAAAAAGGATCGGTGTGAGCCCCAAAACACTTGAGCAGTTATTACGGCAGGTCCGCCAAGGACAGGTCACCGTGGAGCAGGCGCTTCAGCGCCTGCGGTCCCTCCCCTTTGAGGACCTCGGCTTTGCCTCGCTTGATCATCATCGATCGTTACGCCAGGGGTTTCCGGAAGTCGTGCTCTGCGAAGGCAAGACCGCTGCACAGGTGGTCGCCATCGCTCGATCGTTCATCAAGAAAGGAGGCCCCTTTCTCGCAACTCGCGCAGAGCCGGCGATCGCTCGCGCCATCCGCCGTCTGGATCGGCGGGCGCGCTACCATGCAGACGCGCGCATCGTAGCCATCGCGCCTCCATCGCAGAAACGACAGGGTCATGTCCTGGTTGTGACGGCGGGCACCGCAGACGTGCCGGTGGCCGAAGAGGCCCGCGTCACGGCCGAAGTCATGGGCAGCCACGTTGAACGGCTCTACGATGTCGGAGTGGCGGGGCTCCATCGATTGTTGGTGCAAAAGGAGCGGCTGTTCGATGCACGGGTCATCATCGTTGCCGCAGGCATGGATGGCGTGTTGCCCAGCGTGGTGGGAGGCCTCGTGGGGTGCCCGGTTATCGCGGTGCCGACCAGCCGCGGGTACGGCGCCAGTTTTGGCGGACTGGCCGCTCTACTGACGATGCTGAATTCTTGCGCGGCGGGTGTCGGCGTGATGAATATCGACAATGGATTCGGAGCCGGCTGCCTGGCTCACCGAATCAATATGGGCAGCGCGAGGAGCGGGAAAGGCGAGACCGACGAGCACGGTGGGACGCCAAAGAAGTGACCGCTTTCCCACATCGCGCAAGTCGCGCCCATTTCAGCACGTCACGCTGAGTCTTATTCTACATCCAACGTGCCCCGCTTTGGCCACGCGACCATCATCGTGCGAAGGC
>JAOUEB010000388.1 GCA_029858925.1 Nitrospira sp. | reverse complement strand
CGCCTGTCGAGCTGCTGCATGAGATGACTCAGTTCCGGCAGGATCAGCTTTTCCATCGCCAGGCGGACGGCGTGTTCGGAGCGGAGGTTGAGAAGACAATGCGGCCTTGCTTGAGATACGGCGTGTCTCAGCGTACCAGGCTATCCCGCAAAACGAGAAGCTCGTTCACGTCGAAGAGTTGACGGTGGCGGTGCTCTAAAATGGGGAGAATGCCGCAGGTCACGGCGCACGGTCTCGTTCGCTTCCTCAAATCTCACGGGTTCAAAGAAGATCGACAATCCGGCAGCCATCTCACGCTCAGGTACGAAGCATGAGGCGTGTCTGTCACGATCCCGATCCACACCGGTTGTGATATCGGACGCGGTCTTGCCGTCAGGATTCTGAAAGATGCTGGATTTTCGGTCGATGACTACGTGAAACAGTGAGGGGTGACGTGTAAGGAGTAAGGCGTGAATGGAGGTTTCTGGCGATCTCCTCACCCCTTACCACTTGCCAGCTATGGCTACTTCGTGAGTTCTTTCACCAGGTGGCCTAGTTCCGGGAGGATGAGCTTTTCCATCGCTAGGCGGACGGCGTTCTCAGAGCCGGGGATTGAGAAGACAATGCGGCCGTTGGTGATGCCGGCTGTGGCGCGGCTCATGATGGCCGGCGAGCCGATCTCTTGATACGTCAGATAGCGAAAGATCTCGCCGAATCCGTCCAGCCGCTTTTCCAATAGTGAATTGACGGCTTCAAAGGTCGAATCCCGCCGGGAGATTCCGGTTCCCCCGTTGACGATGATGACTTGGACGGCTTTATCAAAAGTCCCCAGCGTAATGCGATGTGTGATCTGCCCAGGATCGTCTTTCACGATAAAGTAGGAGGCAATCCTGTGGCCATTTTTTTCAAGCATCTTTTGGATCAGCTGTCCGCTCGCATCGGTCTCCGGCGTTCGCGTATCGCTGCATGTGATCACAGTGCAGCCGATCGATTGAGGCGCATCGAGCTTGTGTTCGTGGGCTTGCGAGCTTGTCATATTGTAAGCCTGGCTAATCATGTCGTAAAAAGTTTAAGGGCATGGCAAAAGACGAGATCAGCAAAAATTCGTCTTCACCGAATTTCGACCTTAGCCTCAGCCTCGTCCTATTTCCATACCGAGTCAGGGTTGAGCTTCGCGGCCGGAGTTCCCTTGGCGACGTGCTCGTCAAGGATCGTGGCGACATCCGCCTCAGTGACTTTCGAGTACCATGTATTGTCTGGGTAAACGACAACGGTCGGGCCCTGTTCGCAGGGACCGAGACAGCCGGTGGCGCTGACCAGGACTTCGCCCGGCGGCACAGTACGTTGCATTAGTCCCATATTGAAGGCCGCGAGCAGCTGTCCGGCGCCGGCGCTTCCACAGGAAGGTTTCGGGTGGCCCGGGGGACGTGAATTGGTGCAGACCAGAATATGATATTTAGGTTTCGGCATAATCTCCTCAATTAATAGAGCGAACCTCTCATGAGATCCGAGCAGTAATTTATAGCATATTAGCGTAGCGCATAGACAGAGCGACGCGCGTGTAGCGTATAGCAGAAACTCTTTATCTTAGCCTCGTGCCATACGCTATTGGCCATATGCTCTTCATCCCATTCCGGCCATCAGCTCCCCAGATTATCGTGGTCGAAACGATTCCCATTGTTGAACTGTCTCCTGGGGGAGCTTCCAGTGAGTGAGTCCTTTCATGACCCAGTCGAGATAATGGTCCTTGGGTTTGAATTTGCCGATCGGATTGGCTGCGTAGGTGGTGACAAGTTCCTTTGCGCCGGCTTCGTTGATCACCGTCACTTGCAGCTGCCGGTAGGCCCCATGTGGGACGTCCTGCTCGAACTCGTCCATGATCTTCACATCCTCATCGGTCACTTCAAACACGCCGCCCCAGACCTTCTCGCCAGGTGACGGTATGACGCTCGCGAGGCCGCAACGCCATTGGGACGACCAGCGGCAGAATTTGATCGTATGGTCCGCCAGCGTGGCGAGGTACAGGAACCGATGTTCCGGGGCGCGCCGCTTGAGCTGGGCAGGGTTCAGATGATCGGCATACAGGAAAAACTTCATGCGATGCGCTCAGGCCTCTCGATAGGTGCCGGTACTTGTAGCACACCGGCTTTTCGTCAAACAAGCGCCGTGGATGCCGTATAATGCGGCTTGACGATTGCGCGACGAACTGTCATCAATAATCCGGGTGAGATCATCGCTGCGACAATAGGTCCCGTACTTAATCAATGGCCGAGGATAGTCCCGATACCAAGTCGTCTGCTCCGTCGCCTCTCGTCATCAGGCTGATTCGCTTCGTCGTGATCCTCGTGCTGATGCTGGGGGTGGGCTACTATTCCTGGAGCCGGCTGTCTTCTTCCCCTCCCACTCAGGACCAACGCGAGGCCGAAGCATTGGCGCTCGTGCAATCCTCACGCGCGATCGGTTCCAGTACGATCCTGGATGCAATGAACGCGCATGTGCGTTCCATGAAGGAGCGCGGGCTGGGAGTGCGGCTTGGGGAGTGGCGGGTTAAGCATGTCGAAGGCGATG
>JAOUEB010000386.1 GCA_029858925.1 Nitrospira sp. | reverse complement strand
TAAGAAGCTGGAGGCAATTTTGCAGAAAGGCGGCGGAACGAAGGCCGCAGTCAGCGAAGGCTCAGTACGTCCATCATGTCGTACAGACCGGGATGTTGGCGGACGACCCACCGCGCGGCGCGCAACGCGCCGCGGGCAAAGGTGTCCCGACTGCTGGCCCGGTGGGTGATCTCGATTCGCTCCCCCATGCCGCCGAACAGTACAGTATGGTCGCCCACAATGTCGCCGGCACGGATAGTCTGAATTCCAATTTCATTTCTGGAACGCTCACCGATCAGCCCCTTGCGCGCGTAGACGCCCACCTGATCCAAGTCTCGGTTCACTGCAAGCGCGAGGACCTCAGCCATCTTGAGAGCCGTACCGCTTGGCGCATCTTTCTTGAGCCGGTGATGGGCTTCGATCACTTCGATGTCGTACTCCTCACCGAGTGTCTTGGCCATTTCGCCGACGACCTTGTAAATCAAATTCACGCCGACACTCATGTTGGGAGACAGCACACAGGGAACCTGCCGACCAAGGGACTTGACTTCGTCCAGTTCTGATGTGGAAAATCCGGTGGTTCCGATGACCATTGCCCGGCGATGTTGAGCGACAATCCGCAAGTGTTCCAAGGTTGCTTCGGGAGCAGAGAAATCGATAACGACATCGCCTCGTTCCATGAGCGCAGCCAGGTCGTCCGTGATGGGGATGTCGGCATGCCCAGCTCCGGCCGTTTCTCCGGCATCTTCCCCCAACGCGTGGTGGCCTTTCCCCTCCAAGGCCCCAGCCAATGTCAAAGCAGTTGAGTCTCTTACCAGCGATACTAGCCGACAGCCCATTCGTCCGGCTGCCCCTGCAACAATGACTTTAATCATCGGGTTACCTGCCGTTGTAGAGTTAGATTGAGGATCAGATCAATCCGGTGTCTTTTAAGACCCGGACCAGTTTCTCGCGAGTGTCTTGCGCCATCGGACACAGCGGCAGGCGCAATTCCGGGTCGATCTTGCCCATCATTCCGAGGGCTTCTTTCACGGGAATCGGATTGGTCTCTAGGAACAATGCCGCGAACAAAGGCGACAGCTTGAAGTGAATTCGCCTAGCTTCGGCGAGCTTTCCATCAGAAAAGGCGGTCACTAATGCAGCCATTTCTGCCGGCACGATATTGGCTGTTACGGTAATGACGCCCTTTCCGCCGACCGCCATCATCGGCAGCGTCAAGGAGTCATCGCCGGCCAAAACCGTGAACCGATCACCGCACATCTGTACGATATCCGACGCCTGCTGAACCGAGCCGCTGCCTTCTTTGACCCCGACGATCGTTTTGATTGATGAAAGGCGGGCGATGGTCGAAGGCAGCATATTGACGCCGGTGCGTCCAGGGATATTGTACAGAACCAGCGGAAGCTCGACAGACTCCGCCACCGCCTTATAGTGGCGATAGAGGCCTTCCTGGGTGGGCTTGTTGTAATACGGTGTAATCAGCAAGGCGCCGTCTGCTCCGGCCCGCTTCGCATGTTGTGTGAGCGAGGTGGCCTCGTCCGTGCTGTTCGAGCCGGTTCCGGCGATCACCGGCACACGCCGGTTCACCACCTCCACGGTCAATTCGATGACCCGGTTGTGTTCTTCATGGGACAGTGTGGCAGATTCGCCGGTGGTGCCGCAGGGCACGATGCCATTGGTGCCTTTGGCGATCTGCCACTCGATCAGATCGGACAGCGCTCGTTCGTCTATTGTTCCCTTCCGAAACGGTGTCACGATGGCGACAAGAGAACCGGTAAACATAGTGGCGCCTCTTAGCTCAGAAATGCCGGAATGGCCTCGCCCTTGACTAAGTCGTCGTAAGTTTCACGCGCGCGAATGACGTGAATTTCTCCGTCTTTGATGAGCGCTTCGGGCACGCGGGGGCGGGAATTATAGTTCGACGCCATGACGAACCCATATGCTCCCGCGCTCATCACGGCCAGCAATTCTCCCGGCTTTACGGCTGCCAGCATCCGGTCTTTGGCCAAGAAATCTCCCGATTCGCAGACTGGACCGACGATGTCTACTTGCTGTTTGGCGCGACGGCCTGCTTCTTCATCGACGGGGCGGATTTCATGATAGGCGCCGTAAAGACTGGGGCGGATCAAATCGTTCATGGCCGCGTCGACGATGACGAAGGTCTTCGCTTCCCCTTCTTTGCGGTAGAGCGCCTTCGTGACAAGAATGCCGGCATTTCCGACGATGACACGGCCGGGCTCCATCACGAGGGTGAGTTTCAAATTCTGCACAAGCGGCAGGATCGCATCGGACAGGTCTTGCGGCAGCGGCGGCTTCTCATCCGAATAGGTAATGCCGAGCCCGCCTCCGATATTCAGATACCGGACATTGACGCCTTGTCCTTGCAAGTCCTGAATCAAGGTGACGACCTTTTTCAAGGCTTCGATGAACGGCGCGACTTCAGTCAGCTGCGATCCGATATGCGCATGGACTCCCACCACCTCAATGTGGCTCATGGAGGATGCCAGCGCAAATTCTTCCATCGCGCGATCCGCCGCAATGCCGAACTTGCTCTTTTTGAGGCCCGTCGAAATAT
>JAOUEB010000387.1 GCA_029858925.1 Nitrospira sp. | reverse complement strand
GGGAAGAAGGTTGCGGTGAAGATCATTCGAGACAAAACTCCGAGAACGATCGAGCTGACCATCGCCGAACAGCCGAAGTCGATGACGCAATCGGGCGAGGGGGATGCAGGCGATTCGGCCACGCCGACGGGAGTGTTGTCCGGTTTCGACGTGCGGGAGCTGACTGAAGAACTCACGAGCCGATATGGGATAAAATCAGGCGAGCGCGGGGTGGTCATCGTTCGGGTGAAGCCCGGAAGCTCGGCTGAAGAGCTTGGCGTCCGCGAGGGCGATATGGTGATAGAAATTAATCGCCAGGCGGTGACCTCGGTCAAGGCCTATGAGCTGATTGCAAGCAAGCTGCCGAAGGATCAAGCCGTGCTGCTGCTGTTGAAGCGGCAGGGGCGAACGATTTATCTCACGCTTCGACCGTGAACGGATCGAGTTCATTCGGTCTATCTGGTCTGTCTCGTGTGTGTGGTTGAATGAAGCGAACCGGCTGAACCGACAAACCAGATGGACCAGACAGACGCGCGTTCTCGTCAGACCCCATTAGTCGTTGCTCTCGTTCCGGCCGCAGGACGAGGGCTTCGAATGGGCGGGTCGGTCCCCAAGCAGTTTTTGGCTCTGGGGGGAGAACCGCTGGTCGTCCACTCACTCCGCGTCCTTCAGGCCTCTCCTGTCATTGATCAAATTGTGATGGCTGTTCCGCAAGCCGATCTTGACTATTGTCTCAACGATCTCGCCGTTCGGTTCGGGTTTTCAAAAATTACGAAGGTGGTGCCGGGAGGGAAGGAGCGTCAGGATTCGGTTCGGCATGCGCTGGAACATGTGTCGGAGGAGACGGACATCGTGGTGGTGCACGATGCGGTGCGGCCTTTCCTGACGGAGAAAATGGTGGCCGAGGTGGTCGACGCGGCACGGCGGGTGGGCGGGGCGATCGTGGCCCTGCCGATGCGCGATACCGTCAAAGAGGTCGGGGCGGAGCATCGTATCGAACGGACGGTGGATCGGCGGCCGCTCTGGCTGGCTCAGACACCGCAGGCATTCCGGCGCGATCAATTGCTGGAGGCTCATCGCAAAGCCCATGCGGAGGGTGTGCATGCCACCGACGACGCGTTTTTGTTTGAGTGGGCCGGCTACCCGGTTATGGTGGTGGAAGGGAGTGGGGAGAACGTCAAGGTCACGCGTCCGGAAGATATGATCATCGGGGAGGCGATTCTGGCGGCGCGAAAGGGACGTTAAACGTTATTCGTGAATCGCAGGAGGAAGTATTGTCTCGTGTACGTTTAACGATTCACGTTTGACGACTAACGAAAGGAAGACGCATGCGAATCGGTTACGGCTATGATGTTCACCCGTTAGGTCCGGGACGGAAACTGATTCTGGGTGGGGTAGACATTCCTCACACACAAGGCTTGCTCGGCCATTCCGATTCCGATGTCTTGGTCCATGCCGTTTGTGACGCCTTGCTGGGCGCGATGGGGGAAGGGGATCTCGGACGTCACTATCCCAGCTCTGATCCGAAGTACAAAGGCATCTCCAGCCTTGAGCTTTTGAAAGACGTGATGTCGAAATTGAAGGCCAAAGGTTATCGGGTGTCCAATATCGACACCGTCCTCGTGGCGCAGGCGCCGCGATTGGGTCCGCACCTGGCCTCCATGCAGAAGACTATGGCGGAAACCGCCGGTATCGATGCCGGTTTGATCAATGTGAAGGTGAAGAGCGGAGAAGGACTGGACGCAGTCGGCAAAGAAGAGGGTATGATCGCCCATGCAGTTTGCGTGATTGAGCCGATTTGACCGCTGTCCCTACGCCTCTATGCTCAGAGAAATCAGACAGGACTTGCAGGCGATTTTTGATCGCGATCCCGCCGCCACGAGCACACTAGAGGTCGTTCTCACCTATGCGGGGTTTCACGCGCTCATGGCCTATCGGATTTCCCATTGGCTCAAATCGATGGGAGTTCCCTTCTTTCCGCGCGTGGTGTCACAATTGGCGCGTTGGCTGACCGGAGTCGAAATTCACCCCTCGGCCAAAATCGGGACGGGGTTTTTTATCGATCATGGAATGGGCGTGGTGATCGGCGAGACAGCCGAAGTCGGAGACTATGTCACCCTGTTTCAAGGGGTGACGCTGGGAGGCACGGGAAAAGAGCGCGGCAAGCGGCATCCCACGCTCGGCAATCACGTCGTCGTCGGCGCAGGGGCGAAGATTCTCGGCGGCATCACGATCGGCGATAACGTGAAGATCGGCGCGAATTCCGTCGTCTTGAAGAATGTCCCCGCCAATTCAACGGTGATCGGCGTGCCTGGCCGCATCATCAAATCCCAGGGCGAACGCCTGCCTGACGCGACGATGGACCAGGTCGATTTGCCGGACCCCATCAGCGATCGGTTTATCGCTCTTGAACAGGAATTGATCGAACTTCGCAAGAAGCTCGACAACCGCGATTCCAATCCCCGGTTGTAGCCTGCCCGCATCATCGGCGATTCCCTCTGCCTTTTCCCCAATCCCTTCCAAACATCACCTCTTTTTCCCCTCCAAGTGCTCGCCTGCTCCCAATCTCATTCTT
>JAOUEB010000385.1 GCA_029858925.1 Nitrospira sp. | reverse complement strand
TCCACCACCACACTCCTTTCCTGAAGCACCGCCTTTTCTCCATAGGTCCCTCTCGTTGATTCAACGAGTTCCGCTCCGTTTGCCGATCTATGTCAACGAAATACTCCATCGACGAAGTTGAGATTCAGGCACGGCACAGCTCTTGAGATACGATCCATTCCAAAGAAACCCAACCGAATCCAGGAATCCCAGAGAGGCGCACATGAAACAGGACGGCCACACACTTATGGAAGTCATGGTAGTCACCACGGTCATCGGACTCATCTCAGCCCTGGCCGTTCCCAATTTCATGACCATCAATTCGCGCACGCAGATTCGTTGCGCCACGGAGGAGATCGCGTCCGAGCTCCGCCTGGCAAGACAGCTCGCGATCACACACCGAGATCGGGTTCGTATCACCTTCGATCTGGAACAGCAGGCGCTGGTCGCGCAGCTCATCAATGGCGGGAGCGTGACGACACATCATGTGTATCGCTACGGCGACAAAGGAATTGCCATCGAAGAACCGAGTGCCGGACCGGAGATCCTGTTTCACTCCAGTGGCCGCTCCGCCACGGCGACCACGATTCATCTTCGCAACAAAGAAGGACAGATAGAAACATTGACTGTCGGTATCACAGGGCGGGTGTCGATCCTATGAGCGAACAGGCACAGGATAAAGGGTTTAGCCTCATTGAGGTGATGATCGCGATGGTGATTTCAGGAATCGCGTTCATGGGCGCGATAGGAGCGGTGCACATCTCATCTGGGCATGCCCGCCAAGGAGCACTGGGCACCAGAGCATTGGAACTGGCTCAGGCGCGGTTGGAAATCAAGCAGTCGGTCCGGTGGCCCTATCTCCTTGAAGACGACCTCGATGGCGATGGCATTCCTGAGACCACGATGAAGGATGATGGCCAGGCTCCGGACACAATGGCTGACGATGGAATCTACACGGCGACGCTGGAGCGCGATGGAGTCACGGTCGTCTGGAGTGTCGAAACGGACCGTCCCGGGCCTCTAGGCTCGGTCGGCATAGTGGCAATCCGGGCGATATCCTCCTATGCCGCCCTGGGAGCCCAGAAACAGGTACATGTGGCGACTTTCCGCGCCAATCCAGCTTTTGTGGGGCAACGATGAATCAACAACACATGGCTGCTCCCGGCGAGAAATTTGTGAGGCACATTGCAGCTCTCTCTAGTATGAGCGGTGTGTGCCTGGCTGAATTGCTGGTCGGTTTGGCTGCAGGAGCCATTGTACTCACTGCAACGCTGGAGACCTTCAACATCGTACATCGGCATATCACCAAGCAGGAACGCGATCTGGCGCATCAACAAGACCTCCGACTGGGGATGGGAGTATTCGAGCAGGAAGCGCGTCTTGCGTCGGCTGAGTCGATTGCCACCGCGGCTCCCGATGAGTTTCTGTTTCTTGCCAATATTCATGCGCAGCGGACGGCAACGACCAGCGCGGTGGTGCCGGGTCAATCGGTTCTGGCGGTGCAAGACGGCAGCGGATGGGGTGAGGGAAAGACGGTTGCCGTCTGCGTGGCGCGCATGTGCGAACTGCATCGGCTCTCGCGCGCGGGACAACGCGCTTCTCTAACGTTGGCTGAGCCGGTTGAATCGCCCTTCCCGGCTGGGGCTTCTGTCGAGCTGAGAAACCGCGTGTTGTACTACACCAAGCGCGATGAGCAGGGGTCGTTGCGGCTGATGCGCATGGTGGATGGAGGGGCCGGCACCCTGGTTGCGGGATTGGAGCGCGTCAGATTCTCGTATCGAGATAACCGGGGGCGCGCCACGTCTGAGCCGTCTCACGTGAAGCGCGTGGTCGTTGAAATCGAATCGAGCCGGTTTGCTCATACAGTTGTGCGGGAAGTCGGTCTTCGGTCGTAGGGAGGAACGAATGGCACATGCCCGCGGATCGAATCATCAGCAAGGAATCGCGCTGCTCGGGGCGATGGTGCTCGTTCTGATCCTGTCTTTACTGGGCGCGACGATCTTGAATCTGGCCTGGCAGGAGGCGATCAGCGCCAATGTTGGTCGAGAGGCTGTGGTTGCTCAGCAGTTGGCCGATGCCGCCGGTGAAGTGGTCGTGTCATGGTTTCATAGCCCGCAGCCGAATTCGGCCTCATCAGGATTTGCTTTGGCCTTGGCAAAAAAGAGCCGCGATGCAGAGGGGACGCTCTCATTTTTCGATCACACCGGCCGCTCACAGTTTGTGGGAACTTCAAGCCAGCCTGATGTGCACTTGGACGGCGGAATTGTTTCGGACGATCGGGTCTTGAATGATCCTCAGGCGGGTCTGTTTCGCGCGCTGCGCCATCTGGGAAGGATTGAAGAACTCAAGGTCTACGCCCCCTCTACGCCGGGGCTGTTGTGCACGGTCGAGGCACGGGTGGCGACTTACACGAATCCGCCGTTCCGCCAATCGGTTCTGATGCAGCTGGGTGCTGTCGATCTCCCGCCTCTTCGTGCCGCCGTGCAGGTGAGCCAGAATCTCGGCTCGCTTCAGCTGGGAGGCGAAGCGCCGCTCAGCGCACATTGGGGCGATTTCACGGTAGGTGGAGACTTGGTCGT
>JAOUEB010000384.1 GCA_029858925.1 Nitrospira sp. | reverse complement strand
CATTCTCCACCCGCACATAGGTATCCCGGCAGATGAAATGCAGCGACTGGTTTCGAAGCATGGCGCCGGGCAGCAAGCCGGCTTCGAGCAGAATCTGAAATCCGTTGCAGATGCCGAGGACCAACCTACCCTCGGCGGCAAACTGTTTCACCGCCTTCATCACAGGCGAAAACCGCGCAATCGCGCCGGTGCGCAGATAGTCGCCATAGGAAAACCCGCCCGGCAAGATGATTCCGTCAAGACCGGCCAGCGACGTTTCCTTATGCCAGACCTGCGTGGCTTTCTGGCCAAGAACGCTGGACAGCACATGGATACAGTCGTGATCGCAATTACTTCCAGGGAATACAACGACGCCGATATTCATAGTGTAAAGAGCTTATGGCGTATGGCCCATAGCGTGCAGCACGAAACCGGACAGTCCGAGGTTTCTGCCATAAGCTATACGCTATCAGCTCCCCTATCCGAGTTCGTACCGGTATTCTTCGATGATCGTATTGGCCAATAGCTTCTCGCACATTTGCTTGACCTCAGCCTCAGCCTTAACCTTGTCCTGTTCTGGAAGGTCCAGCTCCACATACTTCCCGACGCGCACGTTCGCCGCATGTTTGAACCCCAGCGAGTCCAACGCATGCTCGATCGCCTTGCCTTGCGGGTCCAAGATGCCTTGTTTTAACGTCACATGAATTTTCGCTTTCACTCGTGGCTCCTCTGCTCCGACGCTTTGGTCTGACGATCCACATAGTGCTTGATCCAGAATATGGCCGCAATGGTCAGGCCTCCGGCAAACATCAGTCCGATGAACGCCCAACGCCACGGCGATTCGTTCAGACGGTAGGCCATCACGCCAATGATGGCCGCCCAGACCACCACCGATGCAATCAAGCCATAATTCAAATACGCCCGGAGCATTGTTCCTTTTCTTTCCTCTTTACCATCTCTAAGGGGATGGCGGGGTTGTCCTCAACTGCGCGCCCGATCTCACCCGCCCACCCTTGGCGCGCCAAGACGCGCCATCGTTCCCAGCGAGCATCGCCGGCTTTGATCCAATCACACCAATCCTGCATGCGCGTTGCTCGAGCAATGAGGATGACCCCGCCATCCCCATTCTCACCCGCATACCCGCTTTAAGACTTCCTGATACGCCTCTTCGATCTTCCCCATATCCTTCCTGAACCGGTCCTTGTCCATCGACTCGCCGGTCGCCATGTCCCAGAGACGGCAGGTGTCTGGAGAAATCTCGTCGGCCAGGATCAGCTTGTTGTGGAACACGCCGAACTCAAGCTTGAAATCCACCAACTGCATCTTCCGCTCGACAAAAAATGGCTTCAGCACCGCGTTAATCTTGTGGGCCTGTTCGCGCAGTTCACGCAACACCCCCGGCGTCGCCACCTTCATGAGGCGAAGATGGTCGTCATTGACCAGCGGATCGCCGAGCGCATCATTCTTATAGTAGAACTCGACAATCGCCGGCTCGATCGCCTCGCCCGCCTGCAAGCCCAATCGCTTTGCCAAGCTGCCCGCCACGACGTTCCGCACCACGACTTCGACCGGCACGATCGTGACTTTTTTCGTCAGCATCTCCCGATCACTCAACCGTTCGAGAAAATGCGTCGGAATTCCTTTCTCATCGAGCAGCATGAACAACCGCTCCGATACCATGTTGTTGACGACGCCTTTGCCGACGATGGTGCCGCGCTTCTCGGCGTTGAATGCCGTCGCATCGTCCTTGAAATACTGGATGACTTGGTCTGGCCGCGCAGCCGCAAAAATCTTTTTGGCTTTTCCCTCGTACAGCATCAATCCAGTCGCGTCCATACGTCGTCCCCGTCTCTGTCGCGCTATTGCGCGAGCGATTCGATTATCTCGTCCAACGACTTCACGGCGCCGATCAGCGTCGGATGGCCGAATCGACGTGTATACTGGAACTCCTTGACCTTCTCCAGCGACAGAATCAGGCTGTGAAAATCTTCCAGCTTGGACGTCTCAAAATAGGTGATGAAATCCAGATCGTCCAATCCGCTGGAGTGGTAGAGCTTCCGCTTCACGGTCTTGAGATAGGGCAGTGTCGCCTCCGTATGTTCCTGCATCATTGCGGCGCGCTTGTCCTGATCCAATGCCCACCACTCCGCAGTCTTTCTGACCGGAATCACAATGGCATACGGCTTGGAGCCAGGCTCGCTGGCTACTTTCAAGTCCGCCTTCAGCTGATCCGGGAATCCCGGTACGTAATTGGCCTTCTTGGTTAAGCCATGCATCAGTCCGGCCCCTTTGAGATGCTTGCCGAACGCGCTGTTCTGGAGATCCAGGAGAAACTGCTGGGTATCCCGCAGCTCGGGCGCATGCACCCGAAACATCAGATCCCCATAGTCGGACAACCCGCGCAGAAGATAGAGATCGACGGCAATTTTTTCCCGATGTTGTTCGACCACGCCCTTCAACAGGGCCAACTGGCCGATCCGGGTCGCCTGGTCCTGCTTCACCCATGTTTCACCGAGGCTGAACGTGGCAAAGGTGCCGAAAATGCCAGGATGGCTGAGCAGCTTGTCTCGATCCGCTTCTCCAA
>JAOUEB010000383.1 GCA_029858925.1 Nitrospira sp. | reverse complement strand
GGAGTGATCCAGCGGTTCATTCCGAACAAAGGGGACGGCTGGAGCTACACGCTTGCGCATCTGGATGAATGGCTGGAGAAAGCCGGGGGAACCGGGCCGGGCCTCGCCGGCCATCCATCGAACGCGGTCCGCGACATGTCCGATGTGTTTCGTGAAGAGATCCGCCGTCTGGGAACGATCACCGGCAATCTCCATCTTGCCTTGGCGTCGAACGCGGAAGCAGAGGCATTTCGTCCGGAACCGATCACGGCCCTTGACGTCGAACGTTGGCAGAGGAAGATGACGCATTTTCTTGCAGATGTCTGCTGCGATCTGCGGGGTCTGTCGGCCGAGCAACGGGCGATGGCCGGGCTGTCCCCGGACGAAGCGGACATTCTGGAGGCGGCCTGCCGGAACCGATTCGGGGACCTCGGTCTCTTGGTGAAGGGACCGTCGGTGAAGATCCGCCATCATGGCGATTACCATCTTGGCCAAGTGTTGAAAACGGACGAGGGATTCGTCGTGATCGATTTCGAGGGTGAGCCTGCCAGGCCGCTCGAAGAACGCCGCGCCAAGGTCTGCCCCCTCAAAGATGTTGCGGGCATGCTGCGGTCGTTCAACTATGCGGCGCAGGCTGCGTTGAAACGGCGACCGCCGGTCTCCGCCGCAGACGGCGCCATCATGACGGAATGGGAAGGATCGGCGCGTACGGCGTTTCTCGATGGGTATCGGTCGGTTGCGAAGCCAGGCCAGGTGGAATTCTTGCCTCCTGCATGGGAGGACACCGAGCGGGTTCTTCGGGTGTATGAGCTCGACAAGGCCCTCTACGAATTGCGGTATGAGTTGCGCAATAGACCAGAGTGGTTGGCGATCCCGTTGCAAGGCATTCGCAGTCTCTCCCGGGAGGGAGTCTCGTGAAGAGCGTAACCCATGGCGTATAAGCCGATCGGAGACTACGGAATCATCGGAGACCTCCATACCGTCGCCCTCGTCGGCAAGGATGGATCGATCGATTGGTGCTGCTTTCCGCACTTCGATTCGCCCAGCCTGTTCGGGGCCTTGCTGGATGATCAACGCGGCGGCCGGTTTCGCATTGCCCCCCTGGAAGACGGAAAGCGACAGCAGCTCTATCTGCCAGAAACCAACGTGCTGTTGACCCGCTTTCTGCACCAAGACGGCGTCGCTGAGTTGACGGATTTCATGCCGGTCGAACGTGATGATCCGGGCATCCGTCCAAAACGGCATCAGATCATCCGCATGGTGACGGTGGTCCGGGGCGTGATTCGGTTTAGGCTGGAATGCCGTCCGGCATTCAACTTCGGCCGGGACGCGCATACGGTCACGCTGAGTCAGGCGGGCGCGATATTTCGTTCGGCATCGATGGCGGTGGGATTGGTGAGCCCGGTGCCGCTCACGGCCGGGCAGGGAATCGTAGAGGCGGAATTTACGTTGACTGAGGGGCAGCGAGTCACCTTCTTTCTCGAGCAATTGGAGATGGAGACAGCCGAGCATCTTCTCGAGGCGCCTCAAACGGGAGAAACAGCCTTTCGCGACACGGTCAAGTTTTGGCGCACGTGGCTTGGACAATGCCGCTATACCGGGCGGTGGCGTGAAATGGTGCAGCGCTCGGCCTTGACGCTGAAGCTCCTGACCTATGCGCCGACCGGCGCGATCGTGGCGGCCCCGACGACCAGCTTGCCTGAAGCGCTGGGTGGCGTCAGGAATTGGGATTACCGCTACACGTGGATCCGAGACGCGGCCTTCACGCTCTATGGACTGCTTCGGCTCGGTTTCTCGAAGGAGGCGGGCCGGTTCATGCAGTGGCTGGAGGCCCGCTGCCACGACCTGAATGAGGACGGGTCGCTGCAAGTACTCTACGGAATCGACGGGCGCCGGATCGGGCATGAGGAAGTGCTGCTCGATTGGGAAGGTTATCGGGGATCGCGGCCGGTCCGTGTCGGCAATGGCGCGGCCGCCCAGCGGCAATTGGACATGTACGGCGCACTGATGGATGCGGCCTATCTCTACAATAAGTACGGGTCGCCCATCAGCTACGACAGTTGGATGGCTCTGTCTCGCCTGCTGGACTATGTGTGCGCCAACTGGGATCAGCCGGATGAGGGGGTCTGGGAGGTGCGGGGCGGGCAGAGACACTTCGTGTATTCCAAGGTTATGTGTTGGGTTGCGCTGGACCGCGGGATTCGACTGGCGGACAAGCGCGGGTTTCCGGCCGACCGCGCCAAGTGGATGGACGTACGGGATCGGATTTACCATGAGGTCATGCAACGCGGGTGGCATCGCGAACTTGGATCGTTCGTTCAAGCGTATGAGAGCGAGGCGCTGGACGCGAGCGCGTTGGTCATGCCCCTGGTGTTTTTCGTGTCGCCGACGGACCCGCGGATGCAATCGACGATCGAGCAGATCCAATCCCGGTTGGTTTCCGATGCGCTCGTGTTTCGGTATCGCCAGGAGGACGCCGCGCCGGATGGTCTGCCCGGCGAGGAGGGGACCTTTACGCTCTGTTCATTCTGGCTGGTGGAGGCCTTGACGAGAGCGGGCCGGCTGGAAGAGGCTAGACTGATTTTCGAG
>JAOUEB010000015.1 GCA_029858925.1 Nitrospira sp. | reverse complement strand
CCCACCTTCGCATCCTTGATGCCGATCTTGGCATTGACGTTGACGACGCCCACAGGCGTCCTGAAGAAGATGAAGTTGGATTTCAGCTTGGAGACAGTGCCGGTCAGCAACAGCTGCGCATCGGACCCGCCGGAAGGAATCTGTCCGATCTGGAGATCGAACTGCAAGTCGTGGACGCCGATGACGGCGCCGGTGTCGTCGACCTCAACGGTGACCGGATTGTCTTCCCGAAGAGCGGTAAGCCGGCGCACATGGGCGCCAAAATCGAAGGACCGTTCCCCTTCCGGTGTCCATAGCAGCAACTTGCTCTCGTCGTTGCCGCTTCGCTTGAACGGCCCGCTGAGATAGCGATGGACGAGGGAATTGTCGCTCCGTTTTCTGATTTCAACGGCGAGATGCGCGTCATGAATCCAGAAGAATACCTCTTGAGAAGCCAGGAAGTCTTTGAGCGTCGTCTTGGAGCTGAGCGTCAACAAGCCGATCGGTGTCTTCAAGAAGACGATGCCAGGTTTGGTCCGCCACACCGACGCTTTTAGGGTGATGGATGGATTCGCCTCGACCGGAGCAGCGTCTGCGCGCGCCTCGGCGTGAGCGGGAGTTGCCTCGGCCGGCGCGGTCTCAGCGCTTGCCGCAGACGGCTCATCCGGAGTGGAGTCGGGGCTTGCCTCGGCGTGAGCGGGAATTGCCTCGGCCGGCGCGGTCTCAGCGCTTGCCGTAGACGGCTCATCCGGAGTGGAATCGGGGCTTGCCTCGGCGTGAGCGGGAGTTGGGTCGCTGGGAGCCTGAGGCGTATTGTCGGCAAAGCCAGGCGCAGCTGCGCCAACGCCAATGGCAAAGGCGAGGATTTGAACGAACCGACAGTTGTTCGATAGTTGCATCATCCGGGCCGATACCTGTGGGGTTTGCGCGTTACGGAGTCGCAAGGATTTGGGATCGCGTGTCCGGGTCAGCACGCGCAGTCCCTATGCGAATAACATGAGACGGCGAGGTAGTCAACTTGAAATCGGCGTTGCATCGCCGAGGTATGAGGCGATTGAGGCGGAGGCGCGCCGGTGGACGGTCATTTTTTTCTGACGAGGAGGCGCAATGGGGTTCCTGTAAACCCGTGCGACTCACGCAGCTGGTTTTCGAGATACCGCAGATACGACGGCGTGATGTTTTCCGGATGGCCCACGAACAGGGCGAAGGCCGGCGGCTTCGTCGTCACCTGGGTGATGAACGCGGATTTCGTCACTTTCGCCGGCTTGCCTTTGCGGACCGGCAACGGATGAACCAATAGGATGTTTTGCAGCCAGTTGTTCAAGGCGCCGGTGGGGATTCGCTTGCTAAACATCGCGTACACGTCGTCGATTTTGGCGAACACCGTACGGGCGGACTCCGGCTTGAGCGCCGAACCGTACAGCACCGGAGCCCAGGTCAGGAAGGGAAAGCGGCGGTGGAGCTCGAGTTCATAGCTTTTCCTGGCTTCGGCATCGCTCAGGCGAAGGTCCCACTTGTTGACCCAGAGAATACAGGCGCGCCCTTGCTTGAGGATGGCCCCCGCGATTTTCGTGTCCTGTTCCGTTACGCCTTCTTCTCCATCCAGCACGAGCACGGCTACATCGGAGCGGCCGATGGCGCGGAGCGAGCGCAGCACGCTGTAGCCTTCAATCCCGCGTTCGATTCTCCCGCGCCGCCTGATGCCGGCCGTATCGGTGAACACGTACCGCGCGCCCGCATGCGTCACAAGCGAGTCGATGGGATCGCGCGTTGTGCCGGGAATGTCGCTCACGACCACCCGCTCTTCTCCCAACAGCGCATTGATCATCGTGGATTTGCCGACATTGGGCCGGCCCACCACGGCAATGCGGGGCAGTTGCGACAGCTCGCTGGTTTCATCGGCTGCCGGGAGCAGCGGATAGAACGCATCCAGCAGTTCGGACACGCCGATGCCATGCTCGGCGGAGATGGGATACAACTCGTCTACCCCTATTTGATAAAAATCAGCAACAAGGGGTTCGGACTTGGGGGTATCGATTTTGTTGATCGCTATGAACACCGGTTTGGTGACGCTACGCAACAACCGAACGACTTCATGATCGGAGGACGTCAAGCCCGAACGGCCGTCGAGCAGGAAAATCAGGATGTCGGCTTCGGCAATCGCCAACTCGGATTGCCGTCGGATCAGCGCCAACATCCCGTCCGATGCCGAGAGATCAAGCCCTCCGGTATCGACCAGCCGGAACTTCCGCTGCCGATAGGTCGTATCCGCATAGTTGCGATCGCGCGTGACGCCTGGAACGTCATCGACGATGGCGGTCTTGACGCCGAGGATCTTGTTGAACAGCGTGGACTTGCCCACATTCGGCCGGCCGATGATAGCCACGAGGGGAGGTGAGGCGTGAGGGGTGAGGGGTGAGGGGGCAGAGGCCGCGCGTGCGGGGTCAGGCGTGCGGGGTGAGGACGTGGAAGATTTGCGACTCGTCATGTGTCAACCGTTAAGCGATAGAAAGGATCGTACCTGCTGTAGGTTTGACATGATGACAGGAACGCAAGCCCACAAACAAGCGGTGCGTCGTGGTACACTTAGAAAATTCTTTCACGCATGACGAGTGATCGATGACGATTGACGGCTTTTCTTGGAATCAAATCGACGACGTCCTGCTCGACATGGACGGCACGTTGCTGGACCGGCATTTCGACAATTTCTTCTTTGAGGAGGAATTACCACGGCGGTATGCGAGGCTGCATGGTCTGTCGTTCGACGAATCGCGCAGCCGCTTGATGACGATGTATCGGTCGGTGGAAGGCGAGTTGGCCTGGACCGATCTTCATTACTGGACCGATCGGGTCGGGCTCGATGTCGTGGCCATGCACAAGGAGCTGGATCACATGATCGGGTTTCTGCCGGGCGCCGAGGAATTCCTGCGCTACCTTCGAGCATTGGGGAAACGGGTAACGATCGTCACGAACGCGCATGAGGCAGGGGTCGCGATCAAAACCGCCAAGACCGGGCTTGATCGCCACGTCGATCGCATTGTAGACGCGTTTGAAGTCGGCTATCTCAAGATGCGGCCTGAGTATTGGCCGAAGTGCCGGCACCTGCTGGGCTTTGATCCGGCGCGCGCGCTCTTCATGGACGATGACGAAGGGTGCTTGATGGCTGCGCAACAATTCGGTGTGGCGCACCTGATTCACAGCGCCAAGTCGAGTTCGCAGTTGCCGCCGACGCCGCTTGCGCGATTTTTCTCGGTCACCGGCTTCTGTCCGCTTCTTAATGGTCATCCCGTCATCCGACCAGAATAGAAGCGCGAAGAGCTGTGGTTTGTACCTGGTGACCTTTTGGGCTGATTCTAGGGGATTCCCTAGTCCCCTCTCAGGGGTCATCCGGTTAGGGTAATATGTGGCATAATCGTCAGGAGAGAGGGACCGGTGCCGTTCCATCGAGTGAATACTCATTCTGAGAGGGCTAAGGAAAACGTATGAGCAATGCCAAGAATCCCAGGGTAAGAAACCTGTTGTTTTGGGTGGTGGGTGGCCTGTTTATGATGCTGCTTTTCAGTCTGTTCAGCGTGACTCCGCCCCCTCCGGAGGAAACGATCCTGTTCAGTGAGTTCATGGCGAGGGTCGACAACGGCACGCTTGAACAGGTCACCATCCGAGGCAATCACATTAGCGGGGTCTTGAAGGATAAAACCCGTATCCGCACCTATTCGGCGAACTATCCTGAGTTGGTCCAGGTCCTGCGCGAGAAGAATGTGCAGATCGAGGCAAAGCCGGTCGAGGAAAGCCCCTGGTATGTCAGCTTTCTCATTGCATTGGTTCCCGTGCTCCTTTTTCTCGGTCTGTGGATCTTCTTCATGCGCCGGATGCAGGCCGGAGGCAATAGCGCCTTGTCGTTTGGGAAAAGCCGAGCCAGGATGTTGACGGAAGATCGTAAAAAGTTCACGTTTGCCGATGTGGCCGGTGTCGACGAGGCGAAAGAAGAAGTGCTGGAGATCGTGGAGTTCCTGAAAGATCCTGGGAAGTTCCGGAAGCTTGGCGGCAGAATTCCCAAGGGGGTGTTGGTGGTGGGTCCGCCAGGCACGGGTAAGACATTGCTGGCAAAGGCCGTGGCCGGCGAAGCGGGGGTGCCATTTTTCAGCATCAGTGGATCCGATTTCGTCGAAATGTTCGTGGGAGTCGGGGCGTCGCGTGTGCGGGATCTGTTCGAACAGGGGAAGAAGCATGCGCCCTGCATCATCTTTATCGATGAAATCGATGCGGTCGGCCGGCTCCGTGGCGCAGGACTCGGGGGCGGCCATGATGAAAGGGAGCAGACTCTCAATCAGTTGCTCGTCGAAATGGATGGGTTTGAGACGACCGATGGGGTCATTCTAGTCGCGGCGACCAATCGCCC
The DNA here is from genome assembly GCA_029858925.1 of Nitrospira sp. Classification (GTDB taxonomy): domain Bacteria; phylum Nitrospirota; class Nitrospiria; order Nitrospirales; family Nitrospiraceae; genus Nitrospira_D. The sequence goes on along the minus strand of JAOUEB010000015.1, from coordinate 6,136 downwards.
TGATGTCCTCGATCCGGCGTTGCTGCGTCCCGGCCGGTTCGATCGCCAAGTCGTGGTGGATCGACCCGATGTCCGCGGGCGAACGGAGATTCTCAAGGTCCACACAAGGCGCGTGCCGGTAGCGGACAATGTAAATCTGGACCAGATCGCGCGCGGCACTCCTGGATTTGTCGGCGCCGACTTGGAAAACTTGGTGAATGAGGCGGCATTGTGGGCGGCTCGCCAGAACAAGAAGCAAGTGGAGGCGGTGGATTTCGAGATGGCAAAGGACAAGATTCTGATGGGCGCCGAACGGAAGAGCATGATACTCACCGATGAGGAAAAACGGGTGACGGCGTACCATGAGGCGGGCCACGCATTGATAGCGAAGTTGTTGCCGGGCGCGGACCCTGTGCATAAAGTGACGATCATTCCACGGGGGCGGGCTTTGGGTGTCACGATGCAGTTACCGACCGAGGATCGGCACAGTTATTCGAAGGAGTATTTGTCCGATAGGTTGGCGGTGCTCATGGGCGGACGGGTCGCCGAAGAACTTGTGTTCCAACATATCACCACCGGTGCGGGCAATGATCTGGAGCGCGCTACGGATCTGGCGCGTAAGATGGTCTGTGAATGGGGGATGAGCGACAAATTGGGGCCGCTGACATTCGGGCAGCAGGGGAGCCCCGTTTTTCTGGGTCGTGACATAGCGGCCAGGCGGGATGTCAGCGATCAGATGGCGCAGGAGATCGATTCGGAGATCAAGCACGTTGTGATGGAGAATTACGAACGGACCAAGCGCATGTTGATGGAACGCATGGCCGGCTTGAAGGCACTGGCCGAGGCGCTGATAGAGAGGGAAGTGCTGGATGCCCTGGATGTTGATCAGATTTTGATGGAGTCGTCCGCACAGCCTGCCGGCCAAGGCGGCTAATCACGCAGGGCACGGCGTTGCCCTCCCTCGGTACATCTCGCCGGCGAGTCTGGGGACGCCCGGCAGCAGAAAGCGATCCAGATCGGCAATTCTCAAACCGGCTTGGGTGATCAGCCGGTCGATCTGCCGGTTCAGGTGACACCCGCAGCCGATGACGTTTTGAATGGGATTCAACCGATCCTGCCAAGCAGCGGTCGTGTGATCGTCGCTCCGTCCATGCTCAAGAAACAGCAATGTGCCTTCCGGCTTGAGGACCCGTGAGACCTCCCGCAATGCCTGCACCGGATTAGGAATCGTGCACAGCGTCCAGGTGCTGACGACTGTGTCAAAGCGCCGATCTGGATAGGGCAAGGTCTCGGCCGTCACATGCTTGGCCTGGACAGGAAAGGAGACGGTCGCGATCCGTTCGCTGACCCTCTTGGGCAGGAGATCTGCCGGATCCACGATTGAGAGGCGCGAGATGCTCGCAGGATAGTGAACCAGGTTGAGCCCAGTCCCGAATCCGATTTCCAAGACCTCGCCGCGTGCGTCTTGCAGCAGGTCGGTCCGCAGCCGTTGAAAGTCTTGGCTGCTCATCACCCAATCCATGAGCCGCGGGAAGATGTGCCGACTATAGAATCCCATCGTTGCGCGCAGTATAGCAAAGAGCGCCTCCGGCATGGCCTGCAAATCTTGTTGCGCCTGAGATGTCTATGTTAGATTCCCACGTTCACCTGAGAGCCGATCGCCCTCCGCGCACGATCCATGAGCAAGACCTACGATCACCACGCTGTTGAAACGAAGTGGCAGGCCTATTGGGAAGAGCATCGCCCATTTCGGGCGATGGATGACCCGTCAAAGCCCAAGTTCTATTGCCTTGACATGTTTCCCTATCCGTCCGGTTCAGGACTCCACGTCGGCCATCTCGAAGGCTACACGGCCACCGACATCGTCTCCCGGTACAAGCGGATGCGTGGGTTCAATGTGTTGCACCCGATGGGCTGGGATGCCTTCGGCCTGCCGGCTGAACAGTACGCGGTGAAGACCGGCATCCACCCAGTACTCACGACCGCCCAGAACATTGCGACGTTCAAACGCCAGATGAAGCGGGTCGGCCTGTCCTACGATTGGGATCGGGAACTCAGCACCACGGACCCCGACTACTATCGCTGGACGCAATGGATTTTCTTGAAACTGTTCGAGCGGGGGTTGGCCTATGTCGCCGAAGTGCCGGTCAATTGGTGCCCCGCGCTCGGCACGGTGTTGGCCAACGAGGAAATCGTCGATGGCAAGAGCGAGGTGGGGGGGTTCGATGTCGTCCGCAAGCCGATGCGGCAATGGGTGCTCAAGATTACCGCCTATGCCGATCGATTGCTCGAAGATCTGAAGTTGGTCGAGTGGCCGGCGAGCACGCTCGAGATGCAGAAGAATTGGATCGGGCGTTCCATCGGCGCAGAGGTCGATTTCGAGCTGGCCGAGGCAACAGGAGCCATCCGTGTGTTCACGACCAGGCCCGATACGCTCTTCGGCGCCACCTATATGGTCCTCGCGCCGGAGCACCCGCTGGTCGATGTCGTCACGACGGAGGGGCAGCGTTCCGCGGTCCGATCCTATCGCGAGGCGGCGGCGACAAAGAGCGATCTGCAACGGCAAGAGCTCGACAAGGAAAAGACCGGGGTGTTTACCGGCGGCTTTGCCGTCAATCCCGTCAACGGCGAACAGCTGCCGGTCTGGATCGCCGATTACGTGCTCATGAGCTATGGCACCGGCGCCATTATGGCAGTTCCGGCGCATGACGAACGGGACTGGGCGTTTGCCCGACGGTATCAGTTGCCGATTCGAGAGGTGATTGCCGGTGGACATGTCGCCGATGCCGCCTTTACCGATACAGAGCACGGCGTCGTCATGAACTCCGCGACCGCCGACGGCGCACTGTCCATCAATGGGATGAAGCCGTCTGAGGCTATCACAACAATGACGGACTGGTTGGCCAAGCAGGGCAAGGGGATCAGAGCGGTGAATTACAAACTTCGCGATTGGTTGTTCGCGCGGCAACGGTATTGGGGCGAGCCCTTTCCGATCAACTGGGTGGATGGAGAGCCACGCCCGATTCCAGAAGAGCAGCTGCCGCTGACCCTGCCGGAGACGAGCAATTTCAAACCGTCTGGGACGGGGGAAAGTCCGCTGGCGAATTTGGAGGAGTGGCTGGTGACGACCGATAAGGCAACGGGCAAACCGGCGCGCCGTGAAACCAACACCATGCCGCAATGGGCTGGGTCTTGCTGGTATTATCTCCGGTTCATCGATCCCAAAAACAAGACGCAGCTCGTCGATCCCGCCAAGGAACGCTATTGGATGCCGGTGGATCTCTACGTCGGCGGCAGCGAACATGCGGTGCTGCATCTTCTCTACTCCCGTTTCTGGCACAAGGTCCTCTTCGACATCGGTCTGGTGAGCACGCCGGAGCCGTTCAAGAAGCTGGTGCATCAGGGCATCGTGCTCGGCGAAGACAATCAGAAAATGTCCAAGTCGCGCGGCAATGTCGTGAATCCCGACGAGATGATGGACCAGTTCGGCGCCGACGCCGTGAGGCTCTATGAAATGTTCATGGGGCCGCTCGAAGCAATGAAGCCGTGGAGCACCAGAGGAGTGGAGGGCATCACGCGGTTCTTGGATCGGACGTGGCGCCTGATAGTCGATGAAGAGGGACGATTGTCTGAGGCGGTCGTGTCCTCGGCGCCGAGTCTCGAGCATCGGCAACTGCTGCATCGGACGATCAAGAAGGTGACGGAGGATGTCGAATCGTTGCATTTCAACACGGCCATCTCGCAGATGATGGTTTTCACCAACGAGATGACGAAGGCCGAGCAACGGTCCCGGTCCCTGATCGAGCCGTTCGTGCTGCTGCTGGCGCCATTTGCCCCGCACCTGGCCGAAGAGCTTTGGGCGATTCTTGGTGGGAAGCCGAGTGTGTCGCAGCAACCCTGGCCTGTCTTCGATCCGGCCCTGACCGTGAGTGACCGGCTGACGATTCCGATCCAGGTCAACGGCAAGTTGCGGGCAAAGATCGAAATCGGCGCTGAGGCGGCACGAGACCAGGTGGAAGCTTTGGCCAGGAAGGAAGCGGCCGAATGGCTTCAAGGCAAGGAGCCGAAGAAGGTCATCTACGTTGAGAAGAAACTGGTTAACTTTGTGATCTAAGGAAGTGCTGAGTGCTGAGTGCTGAGATTCATAGGAGTGAGAGGATGACCCAAGGCAGGAGGCTGCATGGTCTTTCCATACTCAGCACTCTCGTCTCAGCACTGGTCATATCCGGGCTGGCTGGCTGCGGCTATCAGTTTCGTGTGGAGGGGGCCGGTCCGACCATCGGCGGCGCCAATCCCTCGGTTTCGCAAGGGCCGGCGCCACGCGTGGCGATCCAGTCGTTGGTGAATAAGAGCTTCGAGCCCAATCTGGAGACACGGTACACCAACTACCTGCGCCATGAATTTTCATCAGGCAGCGGCGCGGAGGTGGTGCCGGATTCCGAGGCGGCGGACTTCATCTTGACCGGAGAAATCCTATCGGTGAGCGTGCCGACGCTGAGTTTCAGCCAAACCACGACGTTGGAAAGCAGGGCCGACGTTGTCATACTGGTCAAGATCGAGGAGGCTAGAACAAAGAAGGTCGTGTGGTCGCAGTTGGCCAGAGGCTCATCCGAGTTCTATGTCACGCCAGACCTCCAGTTCAATCGCGCCTTGCAGAATCGCGCGATGGAACAGGCGGGCCGCTTCGCAGCGGCGGATGTGGCCGCGCGTTTTCTTTTGTACGTCGAATCAGGCGGGCTCATCAAGCGAGCGGCTGCACCGGCAGAGGCCCCGGTTCTCCCATAGTTCTATTGAGCGAAACACATGGCTGTGACCTTGAACCCATACCAACTTGATGCCACGCTGAAAGAGAAGGCGCCGGGGCCGCTGTACCTCGTCGTCGGAGAAGAAGATCTGCTGAGGGATCACGCGCTGGCCGTGTTCAAGACCGTCGTGCTTGGCGAGGGCGGCGAGTTTAATTACGATTTGTTCTATGGCGATGAAGCAAGCGGCGAAGAGATTCGAAGCTGCGCTTCCCAAATGCCGGCCTTCGCGGAGCGCCGGCTGGTGGTCGTGAAGGGGGCGGAAAAGCTGTCCGCGAAAGAAGCCGAAACCCTGCTCGATTATCTGAAGGCTCCGGTGGAGACCACCACGCTGGTATTTCTGAGTCAGAAACTGGATGGCCGGTTGAAGTTCTCTCAGGCGTTGGGCCGCGCAAGCGTCATGATCGACTGTTCACCGCTACGAGAGGCGCAGCTGATTCCATGGATCGCGCGTGAGGCAGGGAGGGTTGGGATCAGGCTGGAGGAGCAGGCCGGCCACGCGCTGAGAGAATCCGCCGGTGGATCGCTCAATGGATTGCGCAGAGAGCTGGAAAAACTGGCCTCCTATGTGCCGCCCGGCCGTGCGGCGACCGCTGCCGATGTCTACGTCCTTCGAGGCATTGAGCCGGGCGCCTCGGTGTTCGATCTGACGCTCGCCATTGCCGAAGGCAATCGCGGGAAGGCCCTCTCGATCCTGGCGCGCAATCTGGAAGCGGGCGAAGCCCCGCTGCGTATTCTGGGCTCGCTGGCCTGGCAGTATCGCCGCCTCTGGAAGGTTAAAGAAACGATGGCTGTCGGAGGCCGCGAAGGGGAGGCAGCCAGAGCCTTACGGATGGACCCGACGAAAGTCAGGCCGTTTCTGGGCAGGTTTTCGGATGCGCAGCTCCAGACGGCCTCGCGCCTCTTTCTCGACGCCGACGGCCAGCTTAAGGGCGGTACCAACAGCCGCCCTAAGATCGTGATGGAGCGTCTGCTGTTGCGTCTCTGTGAATCTGAGAAGAAGCCGACTGCAGTCCCACCCTCCAGGCCCCCTGTTCCATCGGGGCGGGCGGCATCCCGCACGTTATCAAACGTGCGGACGATCAGGAGCGGGAAGCAGACAGGCCGTTGACATGCAGCGTCAAGCGGGAAATGCGGCGGGAGGCGGTGTTGGGCTTGAGCGCGCCTTTCGTCGCGGCTTTCCCGATTGCCGACACGGCTTGGCGCAAGAAGGTCTTGGCGTCGTCCGCCTTTTTCTCGGCCACGGCGGACTGGACTTTTTTAATCACCGTCTTTACGTTGTTCATGGTCGACTGATTTCGTGCGCGCCGATTCTCAGCTTGACGGGCTCCTCGAATCGTAGATTTATGGATTAC
>JAOUEB010000382.1 GCA_029858925.1 Nitrospira sp. | reverse complement strand
GACCCTGGTGGAAAGGGGTATCACGCGTTGCAATCGAAAATTGCGATCGGGTCCGGGGAACTGACGGGCAAGGGACTCTTCGGTGGCACGCAAAGCCAGCTGAAGTTCTTGCCTGAAGGGCATACCGATTTCGTGTTTGCGGTGTACGCGGAAGAATGGGGGTTTCTCGGCGTGCTCCTGTTGCTGGTGCTCTTCATCGCGCTGATCTGGTTGGCGCTCGACATTGCATCCAAGGCGAAGGATCAGCTGGGGGCCCTGCTTGCGGTCGGGATCGTGGCGATGCTGTGTTTCTGCGTCGTGGTCAATATTGGCATGACGGCGGGGATGTTTCCGATCGTCGGGATTCCCCTTCCGCTGGTAAGCTATGGCGGCAGCGCCACGATTATGATGATGGCGTCGCTGGGACTGTTGTTGAACGTGAAGCGAAGACGGTTGAGTCTGTTCTATTAATGTGTGGTTTCTGGCGCGCCGCGTTGTGCTGCGGCGGGGCCCTGAATTGGAATCGTATCGGGAGCCGATACGGCGGCAGCGGGTGATTGCGCGCTACGGACCTGGGTAGACGTCTGCGTCCGGCGCATTCCGCGCACCGAGGCTCTCAGGCAGAAGGAGCGAGATATGGGAACTGAAATTGCGATTACCGTCGCGCGGGAGGAAACTCGCGTGGCGGTCCTTGACGGCGGAGTGGTCACCGATCTATTCGGGGACCGCGCCAAGCACAAGGACTTCGTCGGCAACATTTATAAGGGCAGAGTCGCCAAGGTTTTGCCGGGTATGCAGGCGGCGTTCGTGGATATCGGCCTGGAGAAGGCCGCATTCATGCACGTGTCCGATCTGTCGATGGATGCGGAGCCGGGCGACATGCTGGTCGAGTCGGAGGAGGACGAGAAAGATTCGGACATGCTCCGGCCGAAGCGCCAGAGCGCGAAGCCCATCGAACAGCTCTTGAGCGAAGGCCAAGAGTTGATGGTGCAGATCTCGAAGGGGCCAATCGGCACCAAGGGGTCGCGGGTCACGACGTACGTGTCCTTGCCGGGACGCTATCTGGTCTTCATGCCGAACGTCGAGCATATCGGCGTGTCGCGGCGAATTCCGCGCGATGAGGAACGGTCCAGGCTGAAGGACATTATGCGCCGCGTCCGCCGGCCCGGCTGCGGCTACATCGTCCGGACGGTGAGCGAAGGAGTCAAGGAAGACGAGTTGAAATCCGACGTCGACTTTCTGCACGTCCTTTGGCAGGACATTTTGACGAACCGGGAGCAGCGGAGCGCTCCGGCGTTGCTGCACACCGATTTGAGTCTCAGCTTCCGCGTCGTGCGGGACTTGTTCGGGAAGAAAGTGGACCGGCTCTGGATCGATTCGCGGGAGGAGTACGAAGCCATCCGCGACTTCGTACAGCGGTTCTCTCCCGAGCAGACCTCGCGGATACACTTCTACGACAAGGATGAGACGCTGTTCGATCATCTGGGCGTGGAGCAAGAGATCGCGCGGGCGATGAGCCGAAAGGTGTGGCTGAAGTCTGGCGGCTCCCTGGTGATCGATCACACGGAAGCGATGACGGTGATCGACGTCAATACGGGACGCTTCGTCGGAAAACGAGACCAGGAAGAAACGATCCTCCGGAATAATTTGGAGGCGGCCAAGGAAGTCGCGTACCAGCTGAAGCTGCGCGGGATCGGCGGCATCATCATCGTTGATTTCATCGACATGGAGCGCGAAAAGAATCGCGACAAGGTCTATCATGCGCTCGTGGACGCCATGGCGTCCGACAAGGCGCGGACGAGAATTTCCAGGATTTCCGATCTCGGCTTGATCGAAATTTCGCGGGAGCGCGTCCGCGAGGATCTGCTGCGGTCACTGTCGGAGCCATGCCGCTACTGCGAAGGCCGCGGCTATACGAAGTCTCCGACGACCGTCGCGTATGAGATCTTTCGCGAGATCCGGCGGATCGAACCGGCCGGAGATCATCAACGGATCGTCATCGGCGCCCATCCCACGGTGGCCGAGCTGCTGCAAGACGAAGAACGCTACGGAGTGGAAACCTTGGAGCGGGATTGCACGGCGAAAATCGTCGTCATGCCGGACGGCCAGCTGCATCTCGAACAGTACGATCTTGTCGTCATGTAAACGAGTTCGGCGTCTGTGGACGCCTTCCGCCGCGTCCAATCTATGTCCGGCAAGCGATGTCGGTCGTGGGACAGGGCGGACCTATTGTTACCGGTGCCTGCCATGGACGCGGCTTCGCTGACCTCTTGGCTGACACTCCAAGCGGTCGACGGGGTCGGCGATCGCACGGTGCTCAAGCTGGTGCAAGCCTTCGGCTCGCCGAACGCGGTGCTGGCGGCCGAACCGGACGAGCTGATCCAAGCCGGGTGCAGCGCCGAGTTAGCCGCAGCCGTGCGGCGCGGCCCGGAGCCTGATATTTGCCGGGAGATCGATCGGCAGACTAAGGCCGCCGAGCGCCTCAAGATCAGGGTCATCACCCTCTTCGACCAGTCGTATCCAGCCCGGCTCAGAACCATTCCCGATCCTCCGCCCTTGCTGTATGTGAGCGGGGTCCTGTCGGCGCAGGACGATGTCGCGGTGGCGATCGTGGGTG
>JAOUEB010000381.1 GCA_029858925.1 Nitrospira sp. | reverse complement strand
ATGAAGGAAAGAAAGTAGCGCGTGGTCCTACGGTCATCCTCCGGATGACGCGCGCGCGACGCTCGGGAGCGCCTACTTGCCTGCTACAGCGAACGCTCTAAATAGGAGCGCCAACACAACACTCACTGTCAACACTCCGATAATCAACAGACCCATAAGCTTCGCACCTCCTTCAGATTTAATATACCGATCCTACTCCTCCTCGATGAAGGGCTCATGAGGAGATCATGAAGACTTCTTCATCTTTCAAGCTGCCGTGGGGACGGATTCCCATGACACGGGATGTCATCGAAGGGAATCAAGTTGTCTGGAAGTCGAAGCTTGTTGAGCTAGGCAGGAATCGTCTGGTTCGCCGCGATCGGCAACCGCAGGGTGAAGATAGAGCCCTTGTGGATTTGGCTGGCAACCGAAATAGTGCCTCCGTGGGCCTCCGCGATTTCCTTCACGATGGGCAGACCAAGCCCGGTGCCGGCGGTATCTTTCGCCCGCGCCCAATCCGTCCGGTAGAACCGCTCGAAGAGATGGGGGATGTTTTCCGGCTCGATTCCGTGGCCCGTATCCTCGACGGCCACGTCCACCCACTCCCCGGCGCCCTGCAAGCGGACGGTGACTGATCCGCCGGGCGGCGTGTACCGAAGCGCGTTGTCGAGCAGGTTGATCAGCGCTTGCTTGATCCACTGGGCGTCGCCGAGCACGGACGGAACCGATTCGGATTCGAAGGACAAGGTAATGTGGTAGTCATCCGCCAGCAGGGCCAATTCGTCCACGATCTCTTGAATCAAAGGTTCCAAGGACAGAGGCGCGAGCAAGATGGGAGGCTTGCTGCTGGTGAATTTTGCAAGCGTCAACAGCGGGCGGGTCAATGCGATGAGTCGCCCGACTTGCTCAAGATTGTTGATGAGCGCATCGCGATATTCCTCGGTGGTTCTGGCTTTCATGAGCGCGACCTCCAGGTTTCCTTGGAGGATGGTCAGGGGGGTCTTCATCTCGTGGGCGGCGATTTCGCAAAAGTTCCGTTGGACCTCACTGTTTCGCTGGAACTGATCCAACACGGAGTTGACCGCCTGGGTGAGCCGCCGAAACTCCCGATAGGGTGAATCCACCGCCAGACGTTTCCTCAGATCGGCTTCGGACATCGTTTCGGCGCGAGCGCATAAGGCCTCGATCGGGGCCAGGACTTTCTTCGCCAGCCACACACTGCCGATCCACGCGACGACGAGGGTGACTCCGGACCCAAGGGAGAGCAGAAACAGCAGACCATGCAGTGTCTCCCGGTAATGGCGTAGCGAGGTTTCCGTTTGAAGTATGTACCGTATGTGCCCGTCCTGTATGAGGGAAAGGAACAGATGTCGGGCCGGCGTCCCGGTGGACGACTCGACCGTTTCAAACACGGTGTGCTCGATCTGGACTTGCCGAAGTAGGCGGGGGGGAACCGACTCCTGGACCGCCGCATTGGGGCTGTCCCACAGGAGCCGGCCGTCCGCTGAGAAGACACGAAGCGAATGAGGGACATCGGGCAGAACCTGCCGTTCCTGTTTGCTTCGGCCAGCCTCGCCGGCCGGCACTCCATCCTGGCCTCTCTGTTCAAATACTTCGGGGTGCCGTTCAACGAGCTCGGCCAGCGTTTCCGACAACTCTAACAGCCGTCCATCCACGAACCGGTTCAACAGGACTTCGCTGGTGACATATACGAAGGCGGACAATACGAGAAGCCCCGCCATCAACAGGAACGTAGACCAACTGATGAGGTTGCGCAGGGATTTCACGCGGCCGTTTCCGGTTCTTCGAGCATATACCCGGCGCCGCGCACGGTGGCGATCAACGGGGGTGAAAAATCCCGGTCGATCTTAGCCCGCAAGGCCCGAATATGGGCGTCCACGATGTTCGTCATGGGGTCATAGCTGATGTCCCAGACATGTTCGATGATCGCCGTCCTCGTCAACACCCGATTCTTGTTGCGCAAAAGAAACTCCAGCAGGGCATACTCCTTATTCGTCAGGGAGATTTCTTGCCCCCCTCGCCAGACACGGTGAGAAGCCGGGTCCAGCTTCAGATCCGCCGCTTGAAGCTGAACCAACTGCTGCGGGCTGCCCCGGCGGAGCAGAGCCCGGATTTGAGCCAGCAGTTCCACGAAGGCGAAGGGTTTCGGCAAAAATTGGTCTGCGCCTGTATCGAAGCCGGAGACCTTGGTCTCCACCGTGTTGCGCGCGGTCAACAGCAGCACCGGAGTCATACTTCCCTTGGCGCGGATGCGGCGGCAGAGCGTGAGGCCGTCGAGCTTGGGCAGCATGATATCGAGGATCAACAGATCGTACGGGTTGTTCAAAGCCATCGCCAAGCCCTCTTCGCCGTCGGGCGCGACGTCCACCGCGTATTGCTCTTCCTTCAGTCCTTTCCGGATGAACTGAGCCAGATTCACATCGTCTTCAACGAGCAGAATTCGCATCGACTTCCTGGTCCTTCATTTCCAAACGATCCTCAAAGGCATTACAATCCGCCTCCATTATGCCATCTCTCGGCGAACTGGTCACGCTACAGCATGAACGGAGTAGGAAATAGCCTGGAATCCTGTCGGATAGATCGGCCCATCCGGAATCAGTACA
>JAOUEB010000380.1 GCA_029858925.1 Nitrospira sp. | reverse complement strand
AGCGGAACAAGCAAGATGGAGGTTTTCTCTTAATCATGAAACCGCCCGATACTCAGGCTAAGACCGCTGCTTCGGAGTCTCGCATGACACTCGAAATGATTATTTCTGTCGGTGTGCTGGGGTGGCTCGCCATGGGTATGGTGCTCATGGGCCTCGGTATTTGGTAATTCGACGCAATGCACAATGTGCTGCTCTTGCATGGGAGACCGGTATTCTCACCACTCCGGCCATCATCCATATGGGCGGCAACCAACCATAAACGTACGCTGAGGAGACTCGTCATGTATGCATGTTTGAAGACTCGCACTCTCCGCTACACCGGTGCGTTGCTCTCCCTCAGCCTCCTGGCAACCGGATGCTCAAGCATGAACGTCCACGAAAGCGCCAAAGGAACGGTGTATCTCAAGGAAGTCGCAGATTGGTCGTTTGAAGCCAATCATCCGGCCATGATCGACCAGGCGACTCTTCTCAGCGCAGTCAAGGGTGTGGTCGCCGATGAAGTCACGAACCAGTCTATGAAAATGCCCGCTAGCGGCAGCAAGCCGATGAGAATATTCAGCGATGCGGACGCCGAGTTTCTAGCTCCCCTGCTAGCCCAAGGCTTATCACATGCGAAACCGGAGCAGATTGTCGGTTTCACGGTGTCCCCATCGGCAGGGTCAGGCGAAGAACCCGTAGCGGGCACCATCTATATGTCTCAGAACTCTCTCTACCTGACAATCATCCCGACTAAGAACAGGAGAGTCTCTGGATTCGTGCCAAGCGCGGCAGCCCGCATCGAGCGGGCCCCGTCCTATGCCGCAGAATGGGCTCCAGGAACCCTGGCGATGGTCATCGACCACCAAGCTCTCGCCAGAGCTCACGCGCCGGCCGCCATCCCGGTCGCAGCTGCGCCGGACCTTCCGCCTACTTCCCCGGCAGCGGCAACTCCGGTCGCTAGGCCGACGTTCAAACAGGAATCTCCCTCCACGGCACAGGCCTTCCCGGTCAATGCCCCCGCCGGTGGCGGCGACTCCATGGCTCCGGTGATGACCAACGACGAGCTGTTGAACAAGAAACTGGACGAACTCCGCTACGCGCGCGAAGCGAACAAGATGAAAGACTCGGAGCTCACGACGTTGAGGAAGGAAGTCGAGGGGATGAAGCGGGACCTTCGCCAGCGCACAGAGGAACTCAAGGCCGCCAAAGCACGCATCGCTTCGGGGCAACCGTCGCTGAAAAAGAAACCAGCCGAAGCCTATCGGACCCGCTGATCAAGCGGCCGTTCAGCCGACTTCGAGAATTTCCGGCTGCAGCAATACCACTTCTCTGGACAGGGGCTGCCGGAAATTCATTCGGCAATAACAGGCATAGGTGACATACGTATCTTGCAGGCAATAGCGGGCGAGATCGAGCCCCTGTCCCTTCTCCCACATGTCGGCCACTTGAGATCCGCTGCCTGACTTCGTCTCGACCTGTAGCGCCCGTGCCAGCACATCCAGCTTGATCCAGCCTCGCGTATCCCAATTACTCCAAATCGCCATCGTGTCATAGACCGGCTCGGTCCGAAACTTCGCCAAATTGACATCGAAGCTGGGCTTCACCTGATGGATGATCGACCGCTTCTTGAGAAAGGGAAGGTCGAATCCCAAACCGTTGTGCGTGATGAACAGGGTCGGGCGATCCTTGGCGAGCCGCGCCCAAAATTGGCGAAGCAGCTCACCCTCGTTTCCGCCGTACCACGCAACGGCGCTCCGAGCTTCCATTTGATCGGAGAACTCCAAGAGGCCGATACAGACGATGCGGCTATACGTGGCATCGAACGCCGACTTGGCATACTGCTCATCGTCCGCATGCCTCTGTTCTTCAGCCGCCGCGACCGTGAAGAGATCGCCGGCCTCTTCAAGTCGAACGCCTTCGCCGCTTCCCGAAGCCTTTCCGGCCAGACGAGCCCACTCCTCTCGTGGAGCCTGGATCGTTTCGATGTCGAGCACAACTTTCATCGTCCGACCCTTTCCTCAGCAGCGTCGCGCTGCAACGCATCGATAATGACCCGGTCCGCCGGAGGGAACTCGAAACGCGCCAGCTCCTCGGGAAGAACCCATCTGATTTCCTCGCAATCGATAGGCGCGGCCTCTCCCTGCTCGATGGCGCAGCGGAAGAAGTGCAGCTCCACGGTCCTTTCCGGATACTCGTGCCGAATAATCCGGTATGGGATAGGAACGTCCACCTGGACACTCAGCTCTTCGAATAGCTCCCGCTGTAAACATTCCGCTAAGGATTCACCCGCCTCCCGTTTCCCGCCTGGAAATTCCCAAAATCCCGCCAGGTGGACGCCGGACTTCCGACGGGCGATCAAGTAGCGCCCTTCACGATGAATGATCCCCGCTGCCACTTCAACCACGCACATAGCAATGCCTCTACTCGCGGCCGGATACCGGGCTAAAGGGATACGTTTTGCAGAACGACTTCATCGGACAGAGGAGGCAATAGGGGTCGCGCGCCGTGCAGAGCGTCGCGCCGAAGTCCATGATCGCCTGATTGAAGTCATAGCCCTTGCCGCGGGGAATCAAGGCTTCGGACAGGTCCCACAACATCGTCTTCTGCGCTTTGGAATCACCGTCTGCCACAAACACCCGG
>JAOUEB010000379.1 GCA_029858925.1 Nitrospira sp. | reverse complement strand
CTCAGGACGACACTTGTTTCCTGAATGCCGGGCGCCTCGATCAAGCGTGGAAGATCTGTGACGAGTTCTTGGATGGCCCGATGCAGCGCCTGCACTTCCATTCCGCTGTCCGAGGGGCGTTCAAGGGGGCGTACGCTGGCCAGGGCATAAGGAGTAGTCTGTTCTTCTTTTATGAGGAACACGCGCTCGACACCCTGTGCCAGAACATGAATCGAACCTTCCGATGTTTGCCCGATTTGCTTGATGATGGCCTTGGTGCCGATGGTATACAAATCGGCGAGAAAAGGTTCTTCGGTCTGAGGGTCCCGTTGCGCGACGACCACGATCATCTTTTCTTCTGTTTTCATCGCGGCGTTGACGGCCGCAACCGACCGTTCCCGTCCGACTGTCAAGGGCATCATCGTGCCAGGAAACAAGACCGTGCGTTTGATGGGAAGCACCGGGAGTGTCAGGGGCACTGTTTCATCGCTCACGTTGTTCATATGGAACCATCCCTCCGTTCGGTCTGTGACAATGCACGACTCGCTTCATACATGATAACAGAGGTAGGTTCTGCTGAGGGTAAGTCAAGGGGAGGCGCGGGTAGGATGGCCGAATGGTTGCGCCATATTTCTCCAGAGCAACGGCGATGCTATTTCTTCACCGATCGACGAAGAGGCCTCCCGTTGGATAGCGGATCACGTTCGTATCGGCCGGCTGATGAATTGGCTGGGTTGCCGGATCGAGAGGCTGGATGTAGGTGTCTGTGCCGCCGAGATCAAAGAAACCGGCCAGGCCCTGTTCGGACGCATGACCGAGGCCGGACTTGATACGGTACCGGTCATTTCCTCCCTCGTCGATGAAGAGACCCCAGCCTGAATAATCGGCTCCGCCCAGGCCGGTTGAATGGGCGAGCGCGTAAAAATCGTTGCCGCTGCCGCCATCCAGCATGAGACTCACGCCATGATCCCATGCAACGCCGCCGTTATAGAAGGGACCGGTCGAGCTGTAGCGGTCGTGGCCCTGTCTATCGATAAACAGGGCCGCGCCGTAGTGCGCCGAAGAGCCGTGGCCATAACGCGCAGCCTGGTAGTTGTCGTCGCCAGCGAGATCCAGGAACGTGCCCGCGCCGAAAAAGTAGCCGTGCCCCTGGGAGAAGTTCGCGCTTTCGTAACGATCCTGCCCATCGGCATCGAGGAGCAAGCCCCAGCCGCCGGCCAGACTATGCGCTTGCCACTCCGGTTTCTTGGTGAAGACTCGTTTCCCAGTTCCGGTTCCGAGTCCGAAGCAATCGTACTGGAACATCGGATCGCCCGGTTTGCCGTTCGGCGCATCGGCCGCATTGTAGGCGCTGGGATAGTGGTTTCCACAGTGATACTGGTCGTTTCCCCGTAGGTCGATGACGGCTCCGACGCCCGATGGGCCGCCAAAGCCGATAGCGAAGCCGTGGCTCGTATAGCGATCATGTCCGGCTGCATCGAGCAACAGGCCGAGCCCTCCGATCGCCGCGCCCTGGGTCAGCCGGCTGCCCATGTAGACATCATCGCCTGTGAGGTCGAACAGGATGCCGAGTCCGCCAAACCCTGTTCCGCCGGACCCTGCTTCGAGTCGGTAGACATCGTCGCCGGCCAGGTCGATCAAGAGGCCGGCCCCGAGCCGTCCTGTCGCCAGCCCCAGTGCTGCGCCGTGATAGGTGTCGTTTCCGCTCATGTCGATGACTATGGTATTGCCATGGTCCGGGCCCGTCGAGGCGCCGATCATGCCGCTGTACTGGTCGTCCCCTCCGATGTCGATGATCAGCCCAAAGCGGTGGTCCATCTTGTAGGTGTTGGGTCCGGATCCGCCGATGACGATCAGGCCGTAGGACGTATCTTCCACATAGAGGACATCGCCGGTGATGCCGGCAGGAATGTCCGTCTGGGGCAGGGGTTTGGGGAAGGCATCCACCAGGTGAGACAGCCACTGTTGGTTTGCCAAACGGGCCAGTACTTGGGCGGCGGCGACGAGATTAGCGTAATCGACTCGTTCTTCGATCAGCTCGGCGAATCGGGAGTCCGCTAGTATTTGCTCAGCGACGAGGCGGTCTGAGACATTCGAGACGTGCGGAATGAAATGGTCGACGAGCGACTGGGCCTGGGCAAAGAGAAACTGCCGTTCTTCTGCTGACAGGCGGCGCAGGGCATTGTCTCGTTGTCGGGAAGCCTCTTCCAGGCTCTTGACCATGAAAGCGATCAAGTCCTGCGACGACCTGCCTGCCGGCAGGGGAATCGTGTGCTGAAAGGCCGAGGTCCGATCCAGGGAGGCTTCTAGAATGTCGATCATTGCCGGCAGAGTGATGGCGCTCCCTTCGGCGGTCTCTAGGGCCAGCAGTCCACGCCCTTCGAGATTCGCAAGGCCTTTCCAAGGGTGTTGAAGCGCATCGACAACCAGCCGGCGCTTGAATCGCGCGGGAACGTGCTCGACATTCTCATGGGCGGTTTGAATGATTGTCGCGGCTTCATGGGTCAGGCGGTCGAGATCCTGGCGGACTGTCGGCGCCACACGCGCGATGATCGGCTCGCGCATCTGACTCCTCGTGGTGGAGGCTGGGGGCGGTCCCAGCCGAGCGAATTCCTCGGTGATGCTACAGCCCTGCAAGATGATGA